>NZ_JBHYIG010000223.1:0-16516 GCF_042740015.1 Streptomyces sp. NPDC059037 | reverse complement strand
CTCGCGGGGGGGGTGGGGTGGCGCGGGGGGTGGGGGGTGGGGGGGGGCGCCCCCCACCAAAAAATCACCCCGCGGCGGGGGGCGCGTTCAGTCCGGCCTAGCCGACCTCCCCCGGGGACACGACCTCCGTAATGCCCCGCGCAGCGAGATGCTCCGCATCCCCCGCCCGTCCGGCGAGGACCACCGTGGGGCGCGCACCGTCCGCCGTGAGCCGGGCGAACGTCTCGAAGACCGCTCCTCCGGGCGCACACGCGGACCGCGCCGAGGTGGCCTCCTCCACGACCACCGCTGTCGCCCGCGCCGCAGGCGCATACTCCCGCCCCCGCCACTCCTTGGCGATCCGCGCCAACGCCGCACCCCCCGGCTTCACCCGCCCGTCATTGGTCAACAGACCCAGGCTGTACTCGAGTTCGGGGAAGTCCGCCAGCGACCGCGACACATCGTGGGAGCACCACCACGTCACGCCCCACACATCGGCGCAGTCCAGCGCCGCCGCCACCGTCGCCTCGGTGAAGGCCGCCGCGTGCTCGGCCGGGATGAGGGGCGCGGGCGCCCCGACCTCCTGGAGCCAGACGGGACGGTGCGGATCGTCCGCCCAGGCCTTGGACAGTTCGATCATGTACGCGGCGTGGTGCGCGGTGGCCACCCCTTCCCGCCCATGCCGCTGCGCCGTCCCGTTGAACACCCAGGAGTGCACGGCGGTCGCACCCCCAAGGCGGGCCGCCTGCGCCGGGGTGAAGGGCTGGTCGTCCTGGTACCAGGCGGCGTCGTACTCGGCATGCAGATGCAGCTTGCCGGGGGCGCCCTCCTCGCACGCGGCGAGCACCCGCGTCAGCCACGCCTCCGCCTGCTCCTCGGTGATCCTGTCCGGGTCGGGATGCGGCCCCGCCGAGAACTGGTTGACCTCGTTGCCGATGGTCATGCCGATGAAGTTCGGCCGGTCGGCGAGCGCGGCGGCGAGCGTGCGCAGATACTCGGCCTGCGCCGTCACGACGTCCGGGTCGGTGAAGATGTTCCGCCGGTGCCAGGTCTGCGTCCACGGCGGCAGGAAGTCGAAGCTCGACAGATGGCCCTGCAGTCCGTCGACGTTGACGTCGAGTCCGCGCTCGGCGGCGGCGTCCGCGAGGGCGACCAGCTGCTCGACGGCGCGCGGCCTGATCAGGGTGCGGTTGGGCTGGAAGTACGGCCAGATGGGGAAGACCCGGATGTGGTCGAGGCCGAGCGCGGCGATCGAGTCGAGGTCGGCGCGCACGGCGTCGAGGTCGAAGTCGAGCCAGTGGTGGAACCACCCTTGGCTCGGCGTGTAGTTGGCGCCGAAGCGCACCACGTCAGAAGGCGTGCGAGGCATACGAGTCCTGGTTCTCGGGGGTGCGGGGGGAATGATCTCCGGCACGGCGGCGAACTGGGCGAACTGGATGAACTGGAAGAACTGAGGGGACGGCCTCAGCCCTTGACCGCCCCCTCGCCCACCCCGCGGAAGAAGTACCGCTGCAGACAGGCGAAGAGAGCGATCAGCGGCAGCACGGCGATGACCGTGCCCGCCGCGACGAGCCGTTCGTCGTTGGCGAAGGTGCCGTGCAGATAGTTCAGGCCGATGGTCAGGGTGAACCGGTCCGGGTCGCTCAGCACGATCAGCGGCCAGAGGAAGTCGTCCCAGGCGCCCATGAAGGCGAAGATCGCGACCACGGCGAGGGTTCCCTTGACCGCGGGCAGGGCGATCCGGGAGAACCGCTGCCATACGTTCGCGCCGTCGACGTAGGCCGCCTCTTCGACCTCGTAGGGCAGATTGAGGAACGCGTTGCGCATGAGCAGCACATTGAGCGCCGAGATGCAGCCGGGCAGGAGTACGCCGATGAGGGTGTTGTTCAGGCCCAGCTCCCGCATGGTCGTGAACTGGGCGATGATGATGCCCTCCACCGGCACCAGCATGGCGAGGATGAAGACGAGGGTTGCGACCTTGCGGCCGCGGTAGCGCAGGCGGGCGAGGGCGTAGCCGGCGAGGGTGGCGCCCACGCAGTTGGTCACCACGTTGGCGGTGGCCACCTTCAGGGAGTTGAGGGCGTAGTCCCAGACGGGGATGGTGTCGGCGACGCGCTCGTAGTTGTGCAGGGTCGGCTCGGACGGCAGGAATTTCGGGGGCGAGCTGAAGATGTTCTCGTGCGGTCCCTTCAGGGACGTGGACAGCTGCCACAGAAACGGGCCGATCATCAGCGCGAGTACGCCGAGCAGAAGTGCGTAGCGCAGGACGATCTCCCACACCGGCATCCGGCGGCCGTTCTCGTCGGTGATCCGCCCCCGCCGGGTGCCCTTCTTGCGGGGCTTCTCGCCGGTCCGCGCCGGCTGCTCGGTCTTGCGTGCGTCGGTCGCGATGCTCACGCGTCCTCCTTCCGGTCCGCCCGCAGCACGAGCAGCATCAGCGCGACGGTGACGACGAAGACGACGACGGAGATGGCCGAGGCGTAGCCGACGCGGCCGGTGAGGCCGGTGCCGACGCGCTGCACCAGCATCACCAGCGTCGTGTCCTCGCCCGCGGGACCGCCGTTGGGCCCTGCCATCAGATAGACCTCGGAGAACACCTTGAAGGCGGCGACCGATGACAGCGCGGCGACCAGGACCATCGTGGAGCGCACGGCGGGCACGGTGACGGTGAAGAAGCGGCGGACCGCTCCGGCGCCGTCCACCGACGCCGCCTCGTGGAGCTCGCGGGGGACGTTGGCGAGCGCCGCGAGATAAATGATCATGTAGTAGCCGAGGCCTTTCCAGACCGTGACCGCCATGGCGCTGAGCAGCAGCAGCCACTGGTCGCTCAGGAAGCCGACCTTGCCGACGCCCACGGCCTCCAACACCGCGTTGACCAGGCCCCGTTCATCCAGCATCCACACCCAGATCAGGCCCACCACGACGACGGAGGCGACCACCGGGGTGTAGAAGGCGGACCGGAAGAAGGTGATGCCGGGGATGTGCTTCTGGACGAGCATCGCGAGCAGCAGGGGCAGCAGGACGAGCGCGGGGACGACCCCGACGACGTACAGCGCGCTGTTGCGCAGGCCGATCCAGAACATCTCGTCGCGCAGCAGCTCACGGAAGTTGTCCAGGCCGACGTACTCCCCCGGGATCAGGGTCCGCTTGTCGGTGAAGGAGTTGATGACCGTGCTGACGAACGGATAGAGGATGAAGATCCCCACGATCGCGAGTCCGGGCGCGGCGAACAGCCAGGGGCTGGACGGCAGTTGACGCCGGATGCGGCCGCGGGACGGTGCCGGGCGTTGCGCGGTGGCGGCGCTTGAGCTCTTCATGGTGGCGGCCCCGAATCGTCTCGGCTCAGCTCTGCTTCAGCAGCCGGTCACAGTTCTTGACAGCGTTGTCAAGCGCTTCTTGGGGGCTCTCCTTGCCCTGCAGGGCCTTGCCGACGCTGTTGCGCAGCTCGATCTTCATCTGCTCGCTGAACTGCACCGGCGTGTAATTCACCGCGGTCTTGATGGACTTGGCGCCGGCGATCCGCACGCGCGTGTCGTCCGTACCGTCCTGCTTGGTGAAGTACGGGTCGTCCAGCGAGCCTTGCGTACTGGGGAAGATCGCGACCTTCTTGGCGAAGGACATCTGGTGCTGCGCGTCCGTGACGTAGTGCGCGAAGGCGACGGCGGCGGGCGTGTGCTTGGTGCGGGTGTTCACCATCACCCCCATCACGTACATGTTGTCCTTGCCGGTGTTGGTGATCTGCGGGGTGATCCCGATGTTCTTGTAGAGACCGGGCGCTTCCTTCTTGAACTTGCCGAGGTCCAGGGCGCTTCCGGGGTTCATGGCGACGGCCTCGGTGAGGAACTTCTTGCCCGTCGACTCGGGCGTCGCGTTCAGCGCCTGCCCGTCAAGGGCCTTCGCGTCGTACAACTCCTTGTACTTCTTGAGGAGTTCGACCCCCTTGGGGCCGTTGAAGGTGAACTTGGTCCCCTCCTTGTCCATCAGCGGTACGCCGTAGCGCCCGAAGTCCTCGATGGCGGGGATGTTGGCGAGCGTGGCGGTCTTGCCCTTGCTCTTCTCCGACATCTGCAGGGAGGCTTCGAAGAGTTCGTCGAACGTCTTCGGCGGCTTGTCGGCGTCGAGCCCGGCGTCCTTGAAGAGCCGCTTGTTGTAGAAGAGCGGCCCGGTGTTCAGATACCAGGGGAAGGCGTACGTCCCCTCCGTGCCCGGTATCTGGTGGCTCTGCCACGCGCCCGGCAGGTACTCCTTCTCGTACTTCCCCGCGGCCTTGTCGAGGTCGAGCGCGAGGCCCGCCTTGGCGAGCGGGGCCACCAGGTCGGGCGAGACGTTCACGACGTCGGGGAGGGTGCCCGCGGCGGCGTCGGCACTGATCTTGTCGGCGTAGCCCTCGCCGGGCTGGTCGACCCAATTGACCTTGGTGCCGGGGTACTTCTTCTCGAAGCCGTCGACGACGCCCTCGAAGTACGACTTGAAGTTGGCCTTCAGATTCCAGGTCTGGAAGGTGATCTCGCCCTCGATCTTGCCGGAGGCGTCCTTCGATCCGCCTCCTTCGCCCCCGTCTCCGCAGGCGCTCAGCGGCAGGAGCACGGCGATGGCGGCGGCAGCGGCGACTGCCCTTCGGTGGATGCGGGGATGACGGGAGATGCGCACGGTGAAACGGCTCCTTTGCTCGGCCCAGCGTGAGGCAGACCCTGCATGGAACGCGGGTAAAAAGTCAATGGATTCGTTGAAGAATCCTTGGCGAGCACGCCAACTATGCAGGTCAGAGAGGTGTGTTGAAGTTCTTGCGGGGATCGACTAATGCGCTTTAGAGTGGGCTGGCTCAAGCGCATTAGTATGCGGGCAACGGGAAAGGGGCAACACGGGTGCAAGGCAAGCGGTCACCGGCACGCCGGCCGACCATGAAGGACATCGCACGCCGCGCCGGAGTCTCCGAGAGCGCCGTCTCCTTCGCGCTCAACGACCGGCCCGGAGTCTCCGACGTCACCCGCGACCGTGTCCGCAGGGTCGCCGAGCAGCTGGGCTGGCGGCCGAGCACGGCGGCGCGCGCACTGTCGGGTGAGGGCTCGGCGACGGTGGGACTCGTGGTGGCACGGCCCGCGGGGACGCTAGGCGTCGACTCGTTCTTCCTGCAGCTGATCTCGGGCATCCAGGAAGTCCTGGCGGAGCGTCACCTGGGCCTGCTCTTCCAGGTGGTGGAGGACGTGGCCGCCGAGTGCGCGGTCTATCAGCGGTGGTGGGCCGAGCACCGCGTTGACGGCGTCCTGGTCGTGGACCCGCGCACGGACGATCCGCGCCCGGCGCTCCTCGACGAGCTGGGTCTTCCGGCCGTGGTGACGGGAGGCGCGCCGGATCCGGACGCGGCGCATCCGGGGCTCTCCACGGTCTGGGCGGACGACGCGGGAGCGATGGCCGCGGTCGTGGACCACCTCTACGGCCTCGGGCATCGTCGCATCGTGCACATCGCGGGGCTGCCCGGCCTCGCGCACACGGAGCGCCGGATCCGTACGCTGCGGGCGGAGGCGCGGCGCCGGGACCTGTCCGAGGTCCACTCGGTGACCACCGACTACTCCGACGCGGAGGGCGCGGCCGTGACGCGGCGGGTGCTCGGCGCCGCGTCGCCGCCGACGGCACTCGTGTACGACAACGACGTGATGGCGGTGGCGGGGGTCGCCGCGGCTTCGTCCCTCGGCTTCAGTGTGCCCCGGGATGTGTCGGTGGTGGCATGGGAGGACTCGGCGCTGTGCCGGATGGTGCACCCGTGGCTGACAGCGCTGTCGCGCGACACGGTGTCCTTCGGGCGGACGGCGGCGCGGGAGTTGCTCGCGCTGATCGACGGTGAGCCTGCGGCCACTGTGCAGGTGCCGCTGCCTCGGCTGATCGAGCGGGAGAGTACGGGGGTTGTGAGCCGCGGGTGAGGTCCAGGGCGTCTCGTCCCCAATCCCGCTCTCTCCCAAAGCCGGAAGGGCAAGCCCGCGGCCCCACACACGGCTCGCCCCCTGGAGCGAAGCCCCGCGCGACCGGACTCGGGCTGGGTTTTCGACACTCTGCCCCACACGCAGAACTCCCCGTAGCAGTCTCTTAGTCAGGCTTGAAGGCGCGGTGCATGAGGAACACAACAGCCGTCCCACCATGAAGGCTTGGGCCAGACCACCACTCATCGGCCAGTGCATCCACGAGGAGCAGGCCGCGCCCGTGAGCCTCTGTGGCCTGTGGCGACCGCAGGCGGACGTGGGCGGGACAGCCGGGATTGTGTACGTCCACGCGCAGTGCTTCGCCTAAGCGGTACCAGCAGACGCGCACCCGCCAGGGCTCGTCGGCCTCCCCGTAGAGAATGGCGTTGGTGACCAACTCCGAGACCATCAGCACGCAGTCATCGATGGAGCAGCCGAGTTGGTGCGGCTCGTTGAACTTCCGGAACCAGCGGCGGGCCCGCCCAACCGACTCCGGGAGGGGGTAGAGGACCATCCCGCCGAGTGGTTCGAGTAGGGCGTCGTCGCCGGAGTTGCTGTCGGTGCGCGTCATTGCGCTTCCCCTTCCGGTAAGTGGCTAAGGCCACTTACCGGATAGTGGCATTGGCCACTTCGAGCCGCAAGGGCTTCCGAGGAAGCGACACCTACCACTCACCCCAACGGGTAACCCTGCTCGAACGCCCAGCGCCCTGGCGGATACACAGCCTCCGCGAACTCCAGCGGACGGTCCTGCAGGTCGTAGACGACATGGTGAACTACCAGGACCGCAGTGGGCAGTTCGAGCCCAAGCTCGTCAGCCTCATCCTCGGTGGCCAACCGGGCGCAGACACGATCTTCGCCATAACTGCCGCGCCGACCGGTGGCTTCCTCGACGTACATGACCGTGCCTTCACGAATCCGCTCGGGCTCGACGAGCTTGGGCGCCCGACGCCCCAGCTCGGCCGGGAACCAGGACGTGGACACCTCGACTGGACCCTCTGCCGAATTGGTCACCCGCCGCCGCTGAACTGCCCTGCGGTCCTTGCCGAGTTCAAGCGCCTCGACCACATGATCGGGCGCCTCGGCGTACCCGGCCGACGCGATGACCGCGTACTCCCCCGGCCCGTAGATCCGCCCCGTCTGCCGCGCCCGCCCATAGCGCTCGCGGGCCCGCCGGTGCACTTGCTGATCACGTACGTACGTCCCCGAGCCCTGACGCTTCTCGACAAGCCCCTGATGCCGGAGCGCCTCCAAGGCGCGAGCACTGGTGGGCCGGGAGACGTTCCAGTCGGCAGCCAACTGCCGCTCGGAGGGCACCTCTTCACCGGGCTGCAGATCCCCACGCAGAATCTGATCGCGAAGGAACTGGGCGATCTGCAGGTACTTGGGCAAGGCCTCAGCGATCTCGGGCACGCGACAATCCCTTCACCGACTGGCTAATACCAGTGGCCACTATAGGTGCGCACGCGAGAGCCCGGCCCCTACCCTGTTCCTGTGAAACGGCTCATTGTGGCGGCCGGAGGCGGCGGCGACGCGGTAGCGGCGGCGATGCTGCACGTCGCCCTATACGGCGACGATGACGAGCCGGCGCTGATCCTGACGTACTCCTGGGACCGCCTGATCGTCGACCCGGTACCAGGCCCGCGCTCCCCCGCAGACTTCATCGGGCTGCGCCAACTCACGCCACACGTCTGGGCAGTCCCCGGCACCGCAACGATGAAGCCGCCCCACGCGGCGACACTCCCCCGGCTCGCGGCGGAACTCCCGCACACCTTCGCGCTGATCGACCCGTACGCCGGGGCCACAGGCATCACCCGCCAACTCAACGAACTGATCGCCCACTTCACCCCGGAGACGATCGACCTCCTGGACGTCGGCGGCGACATCCTGGCCCACGGCAACGAACCCACCCTGCGCAGCCCCCTGGCCGACGCCCTCACCCTGGCGGCCTGCGCCCGCACCGAGGCACCTGTACGCCTCCTCGTGGCAGGCCCAGGGCTCGACGGCGAACTCCCCACCGACATCTTGCGCCCCCGCCTCGGCCCGCTCCTCACGACGCTCACCCCCGCGCATGCCAAGACCATCAGCTCCGTACTCCGCTGGCACCCATCCGAAGCCGCAGCTCTCCTGGCCGCCACCGCCCAAGGCGCCCGCGGCCTGTGCGAGGTACGCGACGCTGGGCTCCTCGTCCCCCTAACCGACGACGGCCCAACGATCCACCAGGTCGACCTCCCGACGGCTCTCGCCGACAACCGTCTCGCCCAGGCCTTGCTCGACACAACCGGCCTCGACGAGGCGGAGCAACGGTGCCGCGACATCTGCGGCACCTCCGAGATCGACTACGAACGCACCAAGGCCACAAGGCTGCTGAGCATCAAGGCAACTGACGCCGACCCCACCACTCTGCGCACCCAGCTCCACCAGTTCGAGGAAACAGCCCTCACTCGTGGCGCCACCCATGCAACGTTTCGCCGAGTCGCCGAGGCCCTGGGCTTGAACCGGGAGTCACGTCACGAGATGGTCAAGTTCATTGCCTCGGCATATCCCTCAGTGTGGAGACTCTCGACACAGCCGAGCAGCACCACAAACGAGCGATCACGAACCGATGGAGAAGGGGCTTAACGCCGTCTTACGTGTACGCCCAACGAAAGCTAGGCCCCAAAGCCTGCCTGTCATACGGTGGTAAGGCCACAGCTCGTGGCGTTCCTGTACGGCTACGGGGGGGGGCGCCGTGGAGCCCACCGCGACATCCATCGGCATCAAGCTCGCTTCCAGCGTCGTCGCACCGCTTGTCAAGCGGCTCTTCGCTACCGAGGGGCCAGGGGCCGACCTGACCGACCGGCCCGTGCGCATCTCAGCGCTGGTCTCCTTCAGGGGGCAGCAGCGCACACTGGGTGAGCGCGATCTCCGTAGGCTTGCCACCAAGTTGGTCAAGCGTGCCGTGCACAGCGACGAGCGGCCTATCCCGGTCGACGAGGACCAGGCAGTCGTTGAGGCGCTGGTAGTAGCGTTGCGCTCCCTCGGGGACCTGAACCTCACCGACGTGGAGGCCGTGCAACTGGGGCACTCGGCCTTTACGGACAAACTGAGCCATGGTGACGCGCAGCGCAGAGCAGTCGCCCAGCTGTCGTCCGACGCTACGTACTTCTATGAGAATTTGTTGTCCATCGCGAGCCTGCACATACTCGACTTCTTCACCCGCAGGTCGGCATTCATCCCCCGCACGCTGGTCGAGCAGAGCCGGACCCTGAGCGTGCTCGTCGCCAAGATGGATACGCTGATCGCGCGCGTCCCACCGCCCGTGGCAGGAGACGAGACCTTCGAGCGGGATTACCTGGCGTACATCGCAAAGAAGCACGGCAAGTTGACCATCCATGGCCTCGATCTCGTCGACCCAGCCGACAACAAATGGCCACTGGACACGACCTACATGCGCTTGGAGGTCGCACAGCCTGTGCGTCGCACTCGTCGGCCGCGCAAGGCGGCGTCGCCCGAACGCTCCTCTGCGCTGGCGGAGTTCGGCGTACGAACTCCGTCTGACAAGCCCAGCTCTTCCGTGTCTCGTCCCGCGGACGTGGTCCTTGCCGATCAGGAGCACGTGCTGCTGCGTGGGGAAGCCGGGTCCGGCAAGACCACACTTGTCCAGTGGCTCGCTCTCTCGGCAGCTCGCCCTGAGCCTGAGTCACAAATGGCCTACCTGAGTGACCGCATTCCCTTCGTCCTACCCCTCCGCACCTTGACCCGTGCCGAGGACCCACGGCATTTGCCGACTCCCCGTAGCTTCCTGAGCGCGGTCGGCTGCCCGTTGGATGGGAGTCAGCCCGACCGGTGGGAGCACCGGGTTCTACGGGCAGGCCGCGGCCTCATCCTCGTCGACGGCATCGACGAGGTGCCGCAAAGGGAACGCCCCGCCACCCGCGAGTGGCTGCACGACTTGGTCGAGGCATACGAGGGCAACCGTTGGCTCGTCACTTCGCGCCCCGAGGATGTAGACGAGGACTGGTTGGCCGATGACGGCTTTACCTCTGTTGTCCTGTCACGCATGACGCCAAGTGATGTCGAGGCGTTCATCCGACGCTGGCACGGCGCTGCGCGCACCGGCGACGCCGAGAAGGATGCGCAACTGGCCCGATATGAATCTCAGTTGATTGACGCAGTGCGGACTAAACCAGACCTCGCGCGTCTAGTGACCAACCCGTTGATGTGTGGCCTGACCTGCGCCCTCAACCGGGACCGAGACGGCTATCTGCCCGGCGGGCGTATGGAGCTGTACCGCACCGCTCTCCAGGCCTTGCTGATCCGTCGCGACCCTCAACGTCGCGTCCGGACAGTCCAGTTGAGTGAGGAGGCCCAAGTCAAGATCGTGCAACATCTCGCCTACTGGCTGATTCGCAATGGCCGCAACGAGATGGACCACAGCCGGGCCGAGAAGATCATCAAAGCGCTCATGCCTGCGATACCCGAATTCGGCGAGAAGCTCGGCGACGCGTCCGCTGTGTTTGCGCACTTCCTCTCCCGCAGCGGTCTGCTGCGGGAACCCGTTCCCGGCACGGTTGACTTCGTTCATCGCACGTTCCAGGACTACTTGGGTGCGCAGGCAGCCGTGGACAGTGGCGACTTCGGCCTTCTACTCGATCACGCGGTCGACACGCAGTGGGAGGACGTCATTCGCATGGCTGTGGGACACGCTCACGTTCATGAACGAGCCATGCTCATCAAGGGCCTTCTGGACAAGGCCCCGTCTGGGCGCCAGAAGTCCCATGTGGCGACCCGGCACCGCATCTATCTCCTCGCTCTCGCCTGTCTCGACAACGCGCCGGACCTCGACCCCCGGGTGCGCAGGGAAGTTACCCGGAAGGCGGCGACCCTCATCCCGCCGCGAAACGAAAGCCGGGCCCGAGCTCTGGCAGCCGTCGGCCCGATCGTTCTGGATCAGCTCCCGGGCCCCGAGGGACTGGACGATGAGACAGCCATGCTCGTCGTCATCACGGCGTCTCATGTGGACAGTGAGTACGCGATCCCTGTCCTCGCGCGCTTCGCCACTCACCCATCACCTGCGGTGCGGACCCTGCTCGCCGAGGCGTGGGACCGCCATGCCACCTCCCGCTACGCCGACGAAATCATTGCCAAGCTCGCCGCCGATGTCAGCATCACGGTCACCAGTGACGAGCAACTTGATGCGCTGGGTTCGCTGGGCTCATTCACGTCGCTCACGGCTGCAGGACAGGGCGTCACTGATCGCGCTCTGCTCAGATATGCACTGCGGACCGCAGCCCCGCAGGAGTTACGAATCCTGGGTATTGACCATCTGCAGAGCCTGGCGTTCCTGGACGCGTTTACTGGCAGCGTCAAACACCTTGTCGTCCAGATGTCTGCCCAGGTATCCGATGCCGGGGCGATCGCTAGGCATGGTTTGCAGAAACTTGTCCTCACCGGCACGCGTGTGACTGACTTCGGCTTCCTGCACGAGTTGGAGGATCTGGAACAGTGCGTGATCGACTGGGACTTTAACCTGAAGCCGGCCTGGTGGGACTTTAACCTGATGCCGGGCTCGCAGTCCTACGACGTGCACCTCTCTCCGTTTTCCCCCATGCCCCTTGATGATGTGGGTTACGGCCTGCTTCCGTCCTACGACCCGGCCTATACAATCTTCGATCCACCCCCGTGGGGGTTGCGCTCGCACGACGCCCCCTGGGTCGCACTTGCCGAGCGTCCGCGGCTCACGGATCTCAGCCTGAGCGTCAGGTCCTTCGCCAGCTTGCCCAGCACGGTGGCTTTCCCCACCGTCCGTAATCTGTTCATCGAGTCCCGAACCCCTGAAAACCTGCTGCGAGATCTCTCCGCGCTCCCGGGCATGTTTCCAGCGCTGGTAGAGCTGTCCGTCGGGCACCTGCACCCTGAGGCCGACCTCACACCATTGCGAGCCCTCCCTACACTGCGGAAGGTTGCCGCCTGGGGTCCGTTTAAGGTCTCGAAGTGGCGCGAGTACCTGCCACCGGAAGTCGACCTCGAGCATCGCGACCGGTGAACGGCCTATGCAGCGGATCAGTACCACTCTCACGATCTCCGCTGAAGATTTCTGGCTCCGGCTTGAGGATCTCAGCCGGAGCCACCGGCCCGTCCGCCCGGACCGTACCAATGGGCAAAGTGGGGAGGGAAGGCCCCTACCCCCGCGCCCCATACAACCCGAACTCCGCCAACCGCACCGCCCTCCGCGACGCCGTCACCCGAACCCGCCACTCCCGAGCCGTCACCGGTGAGGCGAGGGCAAGGACCCGGCTCGCGCCCACCGTCGTGACCACCGTCACGAGGGACCATTCACCGCCGGGCACCCGCGCCTCGATCACCGCCCCCTCCAACCGCTGCCCCCGGCGAATGTCCTCGCCGAGCCGGATCCGGTCGACGCCCCGCTCCTGACCGAGGTCGACGGTCAGCGTCCCCCGCGAAGGGGCCGGGCACTGCCACGCCGAGTCCGGGTCACCGTCCACCGCGTGTCCCGCCTGCGCCCCGTCCCCCCGGACCCGAGCGCCCCGCGCGAAGTCCTCCGGCAGCTCGCGCCCGAGCCGTTCGCGGAACTCCCGCAGCCGCGCCACATCGGCATCCGGCAGCAGTCCCCGCTTGTCCGGCGGGATGTTCAGGAGCAGCACCGAGTTGCGGCCCACCGAACGGAACCAGATGTCCGTCAACTGCTCGACGGACTTGGGCTGTTGGTCCTCGTGGTAGAACCACCCCGGCCGGATCGAGACATCGCATTCCGCCGGCCACCACTGCACGTACTGGGCGACCGCCCGCGCCTCGGCCAGCGCCTCCCTGCTGCCCTGGTCGGGCGCGTCGTACTTGAGCGCGTAGTCGATGCTGCCGTTGCCGGAGTCCTTGACCGGGACGACACTCCACTCGTTCTCCCGCGCGAGCCCGCCCTCGTTGCCGACCCACCGGACGTCCGGCCCACGCACGGCGACCGTAGCGTTGGGGGCCAGGGCGCGGATGACCGCGTACCAGCTGTCCCAGTCGTACGTTTCCACCTTCTCCGGTGGGATGCGGCCCTGCGCCCCGTCGAACCACACCTCGTCGACCGGGCCGTACTCGGTGAGCACTTCGTAGAGCTGGTTGAGCATGTGGGCGCCGTAGTCGGTGGCGTCGAGGGTGAAGGAGCGCAGGTCGTCGCCCGTCCGGTCGTCGTCGGCCGTGAGCGTGGGGATGGTGCGGGGCGAGCGCTTGCTGCCGTTGGCGTAGACGCCGTCGAGGTACTGGTTCTCGTCGGCGGGCGAGACGTAGACGCCCACCTTGATGCCGTGGCGCCGCAGCGAGTCGGCGAAGGAGCGCAGGACGTCGCCCTTGCCGCCCTGCCAACTGCTGCTCACCACACTGTGCTTGGTGTAGCGCGAGGGGTAGAGAACGAAGCCGTCGTGGTGTTTGACGGTGAGGATGGCGAGCTTGAACCCACCGTCGCGCAGGGCCCTGGCCCACTGGTCGGTGTCGAGCCCGGACGGCTGGAAGACGTCGGGATCCTCGTCGCCCGTGCCCCATTCGAGGCCGGTGAACGTGTTGACGCCGAAATGCAGAAACGCGGTCTGCTCCAGGCGCTGCCAGGCGATCTGCCGTTCCGTGGGCCGCACTTGAGCGGCCTTGGCGACGACTTCGTCCGGGGTGTCGTCGGGGCTGATCGGGATGCGGTACGGCGGTTCGGCGCCACCGGGGCGGGTCGCGGCGGCCGACGCGAGCGAGGCGCTCGACGCGGTGACGGCCGTGGTGACGGCGGCGGCCATGAAGATGCGTCTGCTCACAGTCATGGGGGTGCGGGTCTCCCTCGGGGGTCGGATCGAGATCAGGCGGCCTCGGTCGGTCAGTGGGTGGTCAATGTCCATACGGCGGGCGGCTTTTGATCGTCCGGGTACTGGAGGATCCGTCCGTCGTCGGTGACGTGCGCGCTCATGCGTGTGATGGCGTTGGTGAGCCGGTAGTCACCGCCGGCCGTTCCGGTCAGCTGCCAGCGCTGCAGCGTGTTCGCCGGGTCGCAGGTCTCCTCGGTGACGGCCGTTCCGGGCTGCAGCGGCACGTTGAGCGTGAGCTTGCCGCTGCGGGTCTCCAGGCAGGCGCCGCTCGACGCGGACTTGAGGGTCACATAGCCGTCGGCGGTGCGCTTGATCTCGTAACGGGCGGGCTTCGCATGGCCCTTGGTGTCCCGGAGGGTGTACGTCCCGTCGGCGACCGGGGTCCGTGTGAGGTCCCGCCGGCCGGGCGCGTGGCCCACCGTGCCGGCGCGGGCGGTGAAGTCCGCGTACGTCGCATCGGGATGCGCCGCGCCCCACGTCACCTGCGCGATGTGACTGAGCGGCATCGCCATGGCGGCCGCGACCTCGTTCTCGGTCTCGCCGCGGCCGTCGTCGGGCCACAGGCTGATCTTCGCCCCGGTGATGCCGTCCCGCGACGCCAGCTTCTCGCCCTCGAAGCTGCGCGGGTCCCAGGCCTGGTCGTAGAGCGCCTTGGTGTTCGTGTGGAAGCCACCGCGTACGAGATAGAGGGCGTACGCGGCGTTCTGCAACGGGTGGCCCTGCGCGATGAGTTCGCTCGGCTTGGTCTTCACGTCCAGCCAGTGCTCGACGCTCGTCCCGGCGGCGACGGGCACGGTGTTCGCACCGGTCAGGCCGTCGTTCCAGATGCGCAGTTGCTTGCCCCGCTGCGTCGCGTAGGCGTGCACGCGGTTGATGAAGTCGACGAAGGCGTCCTGCGGGGTCGCGTTCGCGCCGTACTTCTTGCGCGCGTACTCCAGGATGTGCGGGTACTTGGCGAAGTCGGAGCCGAGCATGTACTCGTCGGCGCCCATGTGCCAGGACTTGGCGGGGAACACCTCGGCGTACTCGTCGATGAGGCTCGTGTAGTAGGCGAAGGCCTCGTCCTTGGTGATGTCGAGGCGGGACGGCTGCGGCTTTCCGTCGGAGTCGGTGAGCTGCAGGTCGGTGCGGTTCTCCAGCCAAGGGTCCATGTGGCCCGGCGAGTTGATCTCGGGAATG
This sequence comes from Streptomyces sp. NPDC059037, assembly GCF_042740015.1. NCBI lineage: Bacteria > Bacillati > Actinomycetota > Actinomycetes > Kitasatosporales > Streptomycetaceae > Streptomyces > Streptomyces sp. NPDC059037. The sequence continues at coordinate 1,575 of NZ_JBHYIG010000223.1, read as the reverse complement.
ATCGTGACGTGGTACTTTTCGCCGAGCGTGACGATGCGGCGTATCTCGCTCTTGGTGTAGTAGCCCCAGCTGTTGGCCGCGGGGTGCTTGTCGCTCTTCACCTTCAGTTCGAGCAGCAGTTGGTTCTGTTTGTTGTACGCCATGTCGCGTACGAGGTTCTCCAGCCAGGGCATGGAGATGTGGATGTAGCAGGCGCAGACGCCGACGCCGCGCTCCTTGTACTGGGGCACGTCGACGGTGCGGCCGGCCGGGACGCGGTCGCCCTGGGCGAGGAGCTGGAGGAGTGTGCGGGTGCCGTAGAAGGTACCGGCCCCGGTCGCTCCGGTGATCTCCAGGCGTTCGCCCGCCCGGAGTTCGTACCCTTCGGTGCCGAGCGGCTTCCGCGCCGGGTCGACGTCGATCACGATGTCGCCGTCGCGCGGGGCGCCGTCGGCGACCGGAACCCGGCCCTCGCCCGCCGCCCGCAGATCGTCGGCGAGGGTACGGGCGACCTCGCGCGCCGCCTTCCCACGGGCGACGAGGCGGGTGTCCGGGCCGTAGGAGTAACTCCCCTCCCCCGGCGTCCAGTCGGTGAGCGCGGGGACGGTGCGGGGCGGCTCCGCGGCTGCCGACGGGGCCGCCTGGGCGGTGGCCGGGACCGGGGCGGCGAGCAGCAGCAGGGCGACCACGGTGCCCCGCAGCCGTCTCCGGTGCGGGCGGGAGCGGGGGCGGGGCGCGAAGATCGAGCGCAGGACGGTCATGACATCCGATGATTCAAGCGCCTCACAGGGGTGTCAATGCATAGGGCGCGGTGGGGACTTGGACATTTGCGTGGATCCATCGGATGAATCGCGTGGGGCCCTTCGCCGGAACCCGTCCGATACGGAGACCTCGCCCCTCACCGCGTACTGCGACAGCGACCGGGCCGTCCCGGCAGACGTCATCGGCACGACGGCAAGGTGACGACCACCGTGCGCCGCGCCGGCGACGCGGCGATCGGCACCAAGTCGGCACCGGCCAAGTGCGACGACGGCGAGTACGCCTTCAGCAAGGACGGCGACAGCTGGGACGACGACCCCATGGAGAGCGAGGCACCGTTCCTGCGCGCCAAGAACACCTGCTTCAGCGAGTTCTACCTCGAGTCCACGATGACCCACGAGTTCGGCCACGCCTTCGGCCTCGGCCACGTGCCGAGCGGCCACGAGAACCCGCTGCCCTGCTCCACCGAGCCGACGAGATCGGCGATGGGGCACGGCTCCGTGCACTGTTCGGCCGGCGTCCCGAGCGGGCCCCGCTGGCGGATCTCGGTGCACACGAACGCCGGACTCGCCCCGTCGACCGCCTGCACCACGTCCAGGACCGTGATCTCTGCGGCGGCCCGCGTCAGCACGTATCCGCCCGTCTTGCCCTGGACGGACTTCACGAGACCCGCCCGGGACAGGGCCCGCATCTGCTTGGCCAGACAGCTGGGCGAGACGTCGTGCAGCTGCGCGAGGCGGGCGGCCGGGACCGAGGGCAAGGCCATGAAGATCCAGGTCACGGGCAGACCCTGGCCGCCGCCGTCCAGAACGCGGGCGGGGGGGGGCGCCCCGCGGC
>NZ_JBHYIG010000222.1:0-16651 GCF_042740015.1 Streptomyces sp. NPDC059037 | reverse complement strand
CCAGGAGCGAGGTGAGCAGGAGCGGGCCGAGCGTGCGGGCGACGGGGACGCCGGTGCCGAAGAAGCCCTGGTACTGGCCCACTTGGTGGGCGGGGGCCAGGTCGAAGCCGAGCTGCCAGGAGCCCGCGGACTGCTGCATCTCGGCGACGACCTGGAGCACGGCGCCCACGACGAGGACCGCCACCGTCGCCCACACCGGCAGGCCCGCTGCCGAGCAGGCGAAGACCACGCACGACGCGAGCATGACCAGGCCGGAGCGCCGCACCGCGCGGGTCGCCGTGCGCGGTCCGCTGACATCGCGGGCCATCCGGACCTGGAAGGCCATCACCGCAAGGGTGTTGAGGACGAAGAGCGCCGAGACAAGCCAGCTCGGCGCGTTGGTCCGCTCCACGACCCACAGCGGAACGGCGAGGCTCAGGAGCGGCATCCGCAGCAGCAGAACCGCGTTGAGCGCGGTGACGACGGCGTAGGGCCGGTCCCGGAGCACCGCGAGGCGCGGCTCGCCCTGCGCACGGGCCGGGGAGCCCGGCACCACGGGCAGCCGCAGCAGCGTGACCGCGCAGAGCAGGAAACCGGCCGCGTCCAGCGCGAACACCGCCAGGTACGCCTCGCGCGTGTCCTGGCGCAGGGCGAGCCCGCCGAGCGCGGCGCCCACGGCGAGCCCGGCGTTGAGCGTCGACTGCAGGTGGGCGAGGACGCCCGTACGCGCCGATGGCTCCACGAGTCCGGCGAGCAGCGCCTGCCGCGCCGCGGCGAGCCCGCACTGCGCGACGGCGTACAGGACGGCGGTGAGGAGGAAGGGAACGAAGGACCGGATGAACAGGAAGGAGCCGACCGACGCGCTGGTGGCCAGGGCGAGCAGCGCGGCCGTTCCCCGCGGCCCCTTCCGGTCGGCGAGCGCGCCCAGCGGGACACCGGTGACGGAACCGATCGCCCAGGCGATGGTGAGCGCGAGCCCGATCTGAGTGGGGGAGAGGCCGACGACACGGGTGAAGTAGAGCGCCGAGGTCACGTAGTAGGCGCCGTCGCCCAGTGAGTTGCTCAGCTGGGCGACGGCGAGAACGCGTGGCGCTCCGGCCGGCGGAAGGATCTGATGCGGCACAACTCTCCCCAGGTCAGCGGCGGTTGGGCCGTCTGGAAAATGTCCTGATGGGAAGAGGTTAGGCAGCCGAGTGGTCCGGTCCATGGACCATTTGCGGGCCGCAGGCTTGGGCCAATCGGTGCGGCCGCCGAGAGCGGAAGCCGCGCCTTCGCTAGGCCCCCGGCGGACGCACCATGTACACGTCGATCGGGTCCTGCTGCTCGACGCTGAACCCATGGCGTTCGTACAGCCGCCTGGCGGCGCTGCCCTGCAGGACGTTCAGGCGGACGAGGTCGCCGGCGGCGTCGGTCCGGTCGAGCAGTGTCCGCAGCACGGCCGAGCCGAGACCCCGGCCTTGGAGCGCGGGGTCGAGATAGAAGTGCTCGAGCCACTGCCCGTCATCGGCGGGACGCAGCGTGACGCAGCCCGCGAAGGCGCCGTCGGCGACGATGACCGAGGTGTGCCGGGGCGAGAAGGAGTCCCGCAGCCGCTGGCGCACCCGGTGCTCGTCGAAGCGGCCGAGCCGCTCCAGATCCGGGCGCATCACCGCCGCCCGCAGCTCGGCGATCACCTCGACGTCCGTGGGCTCGGCGGCCCGCAGGGCCCAGGCCGGGGCGGAAAGGGACACCGGCGACTCGTCCGTACGCGCGTTCATGGCCGCAGTATCCCTGGCCGGCGCCTGACGGCACGGAGTCGTCTCATCGGCGGCCTGGCAGCCGGCGCAGACGCCGCTCAGTTCGAGGGTGTGCTCAAGACCGGCGAAGCCAGTGCTCTCGCCGAGGCGCTCGGCCCACCGCTCGACGACCTCGGCGTCGACCGGCTGACTGCGGCCGCAGCAGCGGCAGATCAGGTAGTGACTGTGCTCGTCCGTGGGCCGCTGCAGATACAGCCGCTCGCCGCCTTCGTCGCGTACGACGTCGACGAGTCCGGCACGGCCCAGCTCACGCAGCGTGCGGTAGACCGTGGTCAGCCCGACCGTGCTGCCGGAGGCGGCCAGTACGGCGTGCAGTTCCTGCGCGGAGACGAAGTCCTGGCACCGGCCGAGCGTTTCGAGGACGGCGGTGCGCTGCCGAGTCCTGCGCAGACCCCGCTCGGCGGCGCGGATGACCCGCGCGGCCGCCGGGGCCGCCGTCCGGGCATGGCTCATGGGGGCTCCTTGGCAGAACGGTGCCGGGTGGAGCCCCCATGCTAAATGAACACGGTTTTCAAGTCGACGCGGGTCGTGCCCCGAAGGGGCGCGGGGCTGCATCTATCTGCGGCTCCGCCGCGGGGCGCGACCAGCCCTCACCGGCCCGCAGGATCCAGCACCGCAATTCCAGCGGAGCGCTCAGGCCTGCTTCTCGTACCCCACGAGCCGCACGCACACGGTCAGCCCCTCGATGGCCTGCTCAAGCTCCGTGAGCCCGGGGTAGCTGGGCGCGATGCGGATGGTGGCGTCGCGCGGGTCGTCACCGTACGGGTGGGTGGCGCCGGCCGGGGTCAGCACGATGCCCGCGTCGGCGGCACGGCGCACGACCTCCTTCGCGCAGCCGTCCGGCACCTCCAGGGTGACGAAGTAGCCGCCCTTGGGGTCGGTCCACCGGGCAAGCCCGGTCGAGCCGAGCTCGGCGTCCAGGATCCGGGCGACCGTCTCGAACTTCGGCTGGAGCAGTGCGCGCTGGCGCTCCATGTGGGCCCGCACACCGTCGGCGTCCCGCAGGAACAGGACGTGCCGCAGCTGGTTGATCTTGTCGGGGCCGATCGACCGCTTGGAGTTGTTGGCGACCAGCCACTGCACGTTCGCCGGGGACGAACCGAAGAAGGCGACACCCGCACCCGCGGCGGTGATCTTCGAGGTGGAGCCGAACACGAAGGCGCGGTCGGCGTGGCCCGCGTCCGCGCAGGCGGCGAGCAGATCGGCGATCTCGGCGGGCTCGTCGGTGAGGTGGTGGGCGGCGTACGCGTTGTCCCAGAAGATCCGGAAGTCGGCCGCGGCGGTCTCCATGCGGGCAAGGCGCGCCACGGTCTCGTCGCTGTACGTGACACCGTCGGGGTTGCTGTACTTCGGGACGCACCAGATGCCCTTGACCGCCGGGTCCTCGGCGACGAGGCGCTCCACGACGTCCATGTCCGGTCCTTCGGCCGTCATCGGCACCGGGATCATGTCGATCCCGAACCGCTCGCAGAGCGCGAAGTGGCGGTCGTAGCCGGGCACCGGACACAGGAAAGCGATCCGCTCCTGGTCCACCCAGCGCGACTCGGCCCCCGGCAGCACGCTCAGCAGGGCGTGCACCAGGCAGTCGTGCATCAGCTCAAGGCTGGAGTTGCCGAGCGCGAGCAGCTGCCCGGCCGGCACCTGCAGCACACCGGCGAAGATCTCGCGGAGCTCGGGCAGGCCCTGCAGACCGCCGTAGTTGCGTACGTCCGTGCCGTCGGCGGCGGTGTGCCGCCCGCCCGGCAGGCTCAGCAGGTCGTCGGAGAGGTCGAGCTGCTCGGGCGCCGGCTTGCCCCGCGTGAGGTCGAGCTTGAGCCCGCGGGCGACAAGGGCCTCATAGTCCTGCAGGGCCCGCTCGCGGAGCCCGCTCAGGGCGTCGGCGCTCAGCTCGGTGGTCATGGGTGTGTCCTCTCACTGCTGGTGGCGCGGCCCGTACTGGCGCCGGGGGCTTCCGTACTGCCTGCCGAGGATACAAACCGGCAGGACCGGGCACGCCCGCCGGGGCGTCCCGGCATACCCTCGGGGAATGGTGCAGAGCGCGGCTGAAGACGTGACCGGCTACCTCGCCGAGGTCTCCGACGGGCGCAGGCCCGCCCTGACCCGGCTGCGGCAGCTCTGCCTGGCGGAGCTGCCGGGCTTCGACGAGGTCATGGCGTACGGGATGCCCGCGTACGCGCGCAACGGCACCGCCGAGATCGCCTTCGCCGCCCAGAAGCAGTACGTCTCCTTCTACCTCCTGCGCGGCGAGGTGCGCGAGGCCTTCGAGGAGCGTCTTGCCGGACACGACATGGGCAAGGGCTGCCTGCGGTTCCGCAAGGCGGAGAACATCGACTTCGACCTGGTGCGGGATCTGCTCAGGGCGACTGCGGCACTGCCTGCGTGACCCGGCCGCGGAGCGCCTTCTCCTCGGCGTCCGCGAGCCAGAAGAGCAGCGGGGACAGCACCAGTTCGAGCACGGCCAGGGCCACCTGGAACCCGTGCGGCCAGCCGTGCACGGCCAGCGAGAGCAGCCGCCCGATCGCGCCGAGCAGGAACACTCCGGTCAGTACCCGCACCGCCGCCGCGGGGATCGGCGACTGGCGGGCCGCCCAGAGCCAGGCGAGGCCGTATCCCGCGAAGATCGCGCCGAAGAACCGCCCGAGGCTGTCGATCGTCGCACCGGCCGATTCCGCGCCCGGGATCGAGGCGTTCCCGAGCAGCACGTGAAAGAGCCCGATCGCCACACACGCGTAACCCATCGCGAGGACGAGCCCGCGGAGCACCTTCGCTCTGGCCATGATCAACCATCCCCCCAACCGCCAGTAGGCACGTCCACCATGCCTCGAACAGATAGTAGACATGCGTAAGATCGCGCACCCGACGTCGGTGCGCGGCGGGGCCGGCATCGACACAGAGCTCTGGAGCGGGGACATGGACGAGGCGACGGCGCGGCGGCTCGGTGCGGGGAAGTATCTGCTGGTCACCAGCTACCGCAAGAACGGAACCCTGGTGCCGACCCCCGTCTGGGTGGTGCGGGACGGCACCGCCCTTGGCGTCTGGACGGTCGCGGACTCCTGGAAGGTCAAGCGGATCCGCAACCGCGCCGACGTCCTGGTCGGCCCCTGCGATGCGCGGGGCAATCCCACCGGCGATCAGATCCCCGCCACCGCCGAGATCTGCGACCCCGCGCAGACGGCCCGCTACCGCACCCTCATCACCCGCAAGTACGGCCTGATCGGCAGGCTGACCCTGCTCGGCAGCAGGCTCCGGCGCGGCCTCGACGGGACGGTGGGGATCCGCATCACGCTCACGGACGGCACCGACGCCACCGATGGCACGGGCGTCAGCGACGCGTCGCCGAGCTGAGCTCGGCACGCCCTTCCGCACTCGCCTCCGTACCCGCGTCCGTACCTGCCTCCGCGTCGATCTCCGACCGGAAGGCGACGGCCATCTCGTGCGCCTGCCGCAGCCCGATCCGGGTGAAGTCCCGCTCCAGCTCGGCGAGTTCGGTCAGCGTCTCGGCCCGGTCGCGGCCGAGCCGGGCGCGTGACTTCACCAGGCCGAGCCGGGAAAGGGCGACGCCGCGCGGCTCCCGCATGGCACGGAACTCCTCAAGGGCGACGGCGTACGTCTCGCGCGCCGCCCCGTAACTCCCGTCCCGGTACAGGACGTTGCCCCGCATCTTGTGGTTGTAGGCGAGCGCGCTCGCCAGATCCATGGCGCGGCAGATGACCTCGGCCTCCGACAGGAGTTCAAGGGCCCGCTCCGTCTCGCCGCGCAGCGACAGGACGTCGGCGACCCCGCGCAGCGACCAGGCCCGCCCCCGCGCGTCCTGCGCGTCGGTCGCGATCCGGACGCACTCGGTGAACAGTTCGAGGGCCTCGGCATGGTCGCCGGCGTTGCGCCGCATCTGCGCTATGCCGGACATCGCCCACACCATGTGCCGCGCCTCGCCGTGCGCCCGGCCCTGTTCGAGCAACTGCTCGTGCAGCGCCGCGACGGCCGCGTAATCGCCCTGGATACGTCCCGTCTCGGCGAGCCCGGCCAGCGCATAGCCATGGGCGAGCCGTTCCCCGCTGTCGGCCGCGAGCGTGACCCCCCAGGCCAACAGCCGCCGGGCGAGCCGCAGTTGCCCGCACTGGCGGGCGAGCGTGCCGCCGCTCCACAGCGCCCAGGCCATGGCGCCGGCGTCCCCCGCCGCACGTGCGCTGCGGTAACTCTCCCGCCAGGCGGCGCGTGCCTCGTCCACCCGGCCGAGCCGCCGCCCCGCCTCGGCGAGGGCGAGTGCGGCGCGCGCCCTCTCCAGTGCGGTGTCCGCATGGGAGAGGGCGCGGCCCGCCGCCGCGTGCACCTCCTCGTAGGAGGAGTTCACTCCAAGCGCCGAGCCCAGTTCCCCCTGGTACTCGGGCGCGAATGCCTTGCCGTGCATAGATCCATGACCTCTCGATCAACTCCGTACGCCGGTCTCCGTACGTTGATCAAGAAGCTACGGGCGGTGCGCGGTGCGGCGAATCCCTCCGCGTATGGGTCATTCCGTACGACTCCAGGGCTACGGGTGGGGCCCATGGTCATCATCGGGACGTACGGGGGAGTGGGGGTCCGCGGTCGTCAGCCGGCGTCCTGCGCGGTGTCCGGCGTGGCATCGAAGGCGGGCATGTCGTCGAAGACGGCAACGGCGTCGGCGGCGACAGTGGCGGCACCGGCGGCGGCCGAGCCCGCCGTCGCGGCCTGGAGGGCCGAGATGCACGCGGCGATCGACTGCTGCAGCTCTTCGAGGCGCAGCAGCATGTCGTCCTCGTAGATGTCGTCGACCTCGGCGTCGTCGAAGGTCAGCTCCTCGAAGACCTTCGTCGCCTTCTGCAGGCTGCTGTAGAACTTCGCGCGGCGCTCCTGGACCCGCAGCTGCGGATCGCTCTGGACGGTCTGCGCGACCAGGTCCTTCACGGTGTCGTACGCCTCGCGGGCCCACTCGCCGGAGTCCTCGCCGTCGTCCAGCTCGTCGATGAGGGACAGATGCCGCTCGGCCTCCTCCTTCAGCTCGGCGGGCGCGTCGATGAGCTGGCCCGCGGGGGTCTTGACCTGTCCCTTGTCGACGATCTGGCGTACGTAGTCGACCCGGTCGCCGGCCTTGGCCTCGGCCGCGACCGCCTTCTTCAGGTCGTCGGCGCGGACGATGTCGCGGACGAGCTCCGTACGCAGCGCCGGGTCCTCGTCGAGCCGGTCCATCAGCGCCTTCCGCGCCGCCTCGGCGGTGCCGGGGTCGGCGAGGATCGCGGCCCTGAGCGCCGTCGGGTTCTCGGCCACCTCCAGCGCCTTGGTGGGGCGGATGCCCTCGGCCTCGGCGGCCTCCGTGATCGCGTTGCCGCGCGGGGTGAGGGCGCTGGAGCGGGACGTGTAGTACGTCAACCAGGCGTCGGCGTCCGGAAGTTCGATGTCCACGCCGGGCGTGAGCGTCTCGAAGTGCGGGACGAGACCGTCGTCGGCCGCCTTGTCCCACGCCTTGTAGTAGCGCATGACGCGGTCGGCCGAGCAGCCGGCCAGCTCGCTGAACTCCTTCGCCGAGACCTTCGGCGTCTCGTCGGCGGCCTGCTCCTGCGGGCTCTGTCCGCCGGGCCGCACACTGCGCGCGACCTTCAGGGCGAAGGCCCAGCCGCCGGTCCGTGCGTAGGCCCCGAACTCGCGGGCGTCCCGGGCCACCGGGTCGGGCACGTCGGCCGACGGGGCGGCCGCGGCGGCCGCCGCGGTGTCGGTGGACGTGTCGGCTGCGTCGGACGGCGCAATGACGAGAGTCACGAAAGGTTCTCCTGGATGGGTATGACAACTATCTGAGAGCTGACTCGCAACCTTATCGCCTCTATTGGCCTGGTATGAGAGCGAGTTGTTCAGGCCAGAACCACCGGCCAAGGGTGCGGAGTCAAGGCTTCCGGCACGGCGGGCTTCTCCGGGGGTCCTACACGAGGCGATCACATCTCCTCCCCGAGGATGACCCTGTGTATGGAGCACTACAGCGACCGTGGGCCGATAGTCCGGCTCTGAGTCGGACTTCCCCGCCCGATCCGGACCGGATATTAGAGGGGAACCTGCTGACCGCCCTGACGTGCACCGATGTGACGCCGGGCACAGCCACCCTGCCTGACAATCCCGACGGGGGTCCCTTTCGCCGTGGCTACGTTCCTCTACAAACTAGGCCGCCTCGCCTTCCGGCGACGCCGCTATGTGGCACTGATGTGGGTGGCGCTGCTGGCCGGCGTCATCTTCTCCTCGTCCGCGGCACCCGCACCGCCCGAAGACTCCTTCTCCATGCCGGGAACGGAGTCCCAGAAGGCCTTCGACCTCCTCGACGAGAAGTTCCCCGCGGCCAGCGCGGAGGGCGCCACGGCCCGCGTCGTCATCCGGGCCCCCGAGGGCGAGAAGCTGACCGAGTCCGGCCCCAAGGCCGACGTCGAGAAGCTGGTCAAGACGCTGGGCGCAGGTCCGCAGGTCTCCGAGGTCGCCGACCCGTACAAGGCGAAGGCGGTCAGCAAGGACGGCACCACCGCGTACGCGTCCGTCACGTACAAGGTCAACGCACAGGAGCTCACCGACAAGGCGCGCGACGCGCTGACCAAGGCCACCGACGACACCCGCAAGACGGGCTACACCGTCGAGACCGGCGGTGACGCGGTCATGGCCGAGCAGGAGATGGGCGGCTCCGCCGAACTCATCGGCATCGCGGTCTCCGCGGTCGTCCTGATCATCACCTTCGGCTCGATGATCGCCGCCGGCATGCCGCTGCTCACCGCCATCATCGGCGTGGGCATCGGGGTCTCCGGCATCGCCGCGCTCGGCAGCCTCCTGGACCTATCGGCCACCACGTCGACGCTGGCGATGATGATCGGCCTCGCGGTCGGCATCGACTACGCCCTCTTCATCGTCTCCCGCTACCGGGCGGAGATAGCCGACGGCCGCGAGCCGGAGGACGCCGCGGGCCGCGCCACGGGCACCGCCGGTTCCGCCGTGGTGTTCGCCGGACTCACCGTCATCGTCGCGCTCTCCGGCCTGGCGATCGTCAACATCCCGATCCTCACCAAGATGGGTCTGGCCGCGGCGGGCACCGTCGCCATCGCCGTCCTCATCGCCCTCACCATGATCCCCGCGCTGCTCGGCTTCGCGGGCAAGAAGGTGCTGCGCCGCAAGGACCGCAAGAAGTCCCCGGCCGAGCTGCAGGACCCGAACGCCAAGCCGAAGCTGGGCACCCGCTGGGCGCGCTTCGTACTGCGCCGCCCGCTGCCGGTGCTGCTGCTCGCCGTGGTCGGCCTGGGAACCGCCGCCGTCCCGATGGCGAGCCTGGAGCTCGGCCTTCCGGACGAGGGCACGTCCGCCCCGGACACCACGCAGCGCAAGGCGTACGACATCCTGTCGGACTCCTTCGGTGCGGGCTTCAACGGCCCGCTGATGGTCACCGTCGACAAGGACAAGGGTGCGGGCGCCGCCGCGGCGGCCGACACGGTCGGCAAGGAGATCGCCAAGATCGACGGCGTCGCGGCCGTGGCGCCCGCGCAGGCCAACAAGAGCGACGACACCGCGATCTTCAACGTCGTACCGAAGACCGGTCCGAGCGACCACAAGACGGAGGAAGCGGTCAAGGAAATCCGCTCGGCCGTCGACGGACTCGGGGACAAGACGGGATCCGAGGTCCTGGTCACCGGCGCGACCGCCATGACCATCGACTTCTCGCAGACCCTGGACGACGCGCTGCTTCCCTACCTGGGCCTCGTCGTCGGCCTGGCCTTCCTGCTCCTGATGCTGGTCTTCCGCTCGGTCCTCGTACCGCTCAAGGCGGCACTCGGCTTCCTCCTCTCGGTGGCCGCCGCCCTCGGCGCAGTCGTCGCGGTCTTCCAGTGGGGCTGGCTGGCGGACATCGTCGGCGTGGACCAGCCGGGCCCGATCATGAGCATGATGCCGATCTTCATGATCGGCGTGGTCTTCGGTCTCGCGATGGACTACGAGGTCTTCCTCGTGACGCGGATGCGTGAGGCGTACGTCCACGGGGCGCGGCCGGGCGAGGCCGTCGTCACCGGCTTCACCCACGGCGGGCGCGTGGTCGCCGCCGCCGCGGTCATCATGATCAGCGTCTTCTCCGGCTTCATCATGGAGAACGACGACATGATCAAGATGATGGGCTTCGGCCTGGCGATCGCCGTCCTCTTCGACGCCTTCGTCGTCCGCATGGCGATCGTCCCCGCCGTCCTCGCCCTCCTGGGCAAGTCGGCGTGGTGGCTGCCGAAGTGGCTCGACCGGCTGCTTCCGAACGTCGACGTGGAGGGCGAGAAGCTGCACAAGCAGCTGGGCGACGTCCCGTCGGCGTCGCACGCCGACCGCGACAGGGAGCTGGAGTCCGTACGCGGCTGAGCACCTGACGCTCCGTGAGGAGCCTCCCTCAGTCAGCCCCGGGTGCCGGTAACGGGACCCGGGGGGGGGCGCGGGTGGGGGGGGGGGGGCGCCCCGCCGCCCGCGGGGCGCGCGCCCCCAGGGCGCCCGCCCCCGCCGCCCCGCCCCCCGCCTGTCGGGGGGTCGGGCGTCAGCGGCCTGCCCGGCGGCGGCCGAGCACGAGGCAGCCTGCTCCGGCGGCCAGGGCCGCGACCGCGACGGCGGCGAGCATCCACAGGCTGGTGTCGCCGGTCTCCGCCAGCTCGGGCGGGCGCGGGCGCGTGGCGGGGGAGGCGGAGGGGGTGCTGGTGGCGGGCGTCGTCGTCGGCTGCGTGGGTACACCGTTGTCCGACATCGAGGGCATCGGGCCGTGGGGCGGCATCGGAGTCGGGGTCTCCGCGGGGGGAGTGACGGGCGCGCCCACCGACGACGTCGAGCTCGGCTTGGGCGTGGGCTTGGATGTGGACGTGTGTGTCGGTGCGGAGGGCGTGTGCGGGGCTTCGCCCCCGTGGCCCGTGTTCGGCTGCGAAGGCGCGCCCGAGGGGCGCGGCCCCGGGGTCCCCTTGTGTCCGTGGCCCGGCAGTTGCCCGTCCCCGTACCCGTGCGGGGATTCGTCGCGGACCTGCTTCCCTGGCGGCTGCCACTGGCCGGTGTGATGCAGGGCCGACCCGGCCGCTGACGTCCCGTCCTCGGCTGCTGCTGCCGTCAGGCTTCCCGTGGTGGCCAGCACGGCCAGGCAGCCGGAAACGGCCAGGTGCCTCATACGGATCTTCATTGACACATCACTCCATGCTCTTCGCCTCGTTGCGCTGGTGTGACTATCGGACGTGGGGTGCCGGCGGTCGGCGGGGCACGCCGTGCGAAGGGCACCGGATCACCCCGTTGTCCGAGGGACCGCAGGCGTCTTCCTGCCGCCGTTCCGTGCGTACTGTCGACGCATGGCACAGCTCTCGCAACGCCTCGCCGAGGCCGTCGACGCGCTCCCCCTCGAACCACAGCTGCGGGTCCTGGAGATCGGCTGCGGGCCCGGTGCCGCCGCGCGGGCCGTGGCGGCACGGCTGGACACCGGGCACATCCTGGCGATCGACAGGTCCGCCGCGGCGGTGGCCCAGGCGCGGATCGCCTGCGCGGCGGAGATCGCGTCCGGCCGGCTCGCCGTACGCCGGTGCGCCGCCGAGCACTTCGTCCCGGAGCCCGGCGAGGGTCCCTTCGACCTCGTCTTCGCGTTCAGGGTCGGTGCGCTGGACGGCCGCCACCCGGAAGCGGGCGCCCGCGCCCTGACCCGCATCGCCGCCGCGCTGACCCCCACGGGGCGGCTCTTCATCGACGGAGGAGACCCGCTGAGGGAGCTGCCTGTCCCGAGGTGATCAGCCGGACACCTGGGGTGCGCCGCCCGCGATCGCGAGAACCGCCGCCCTGCCGCTGTCCGCCACCGCCCGCCCGGGGCACGGTCAGCAGCAGCTCGGATGCCCGTGGAGGCCCGCGTACTCGAACCGGTCATGGATCCGCTGCGCTGGGCCTCGGCCGTCGTGCTGATCGCGCTCGCGGTGCACGGCGGTGCGAAGGCGGTACGGCAGCACCGCGCGCGGCGGTCGGCGGACGGGGCCGGGCCCACCCCGGCACCCATCAGTCCCGCGCGGGCCTATCTGAGCCTGGTCGGGATCACGCTCCTGAACCCCGTCACCGTCGTCTGCTTCGCCGCGCTCGTCCTCGGCAGCAGGACCGACACCGCCCTCGACCGGCCGGCGCAGACCGCGTCCGTGCTCGCCGCCTTCGTCGCGTCCGCGAGCCGGCAGCTGCTGCTCGCGGGCGGCGGAGCACTCCCCGGCCGGGCGTTGACCGGCGGCCGGGGGAGGCTGTGGACGGCGCTCGCGGCCAGTGCCGTGACCGGCGCGCTCGCCGTCCACCCGCTCATGAGCGGTTAGCGGCCCGCGTACACCATCCAGACCTGGCCGCGGGCGAACGGCATCCGGGAGCCGTCGGGACGCGTGAAGGACGTACCGCCGGTGGCCTTCGAGCGCTCCCAACGCGTCCTGTATGCCTTGCCGTTGCGCAGGACCGTGGCGCGTCCGCTGCCTACCGTCTTGATGTACGGGGTCGCCGCGCCGGTGACGTCCTTGTAGCGCGACGGCGGCATGCCCACGTACTGGATGACGATCGTCTTCGCGCCGAGCCGCGCCCCCGAGGTGGTGCGGGCCGGGACCCCGTCGAAGGACGCAAGCCAGCGGCCCTGCCTGTGGGACCAGCGGAAGGTGTGGCTCGCCGATGAGTAGCGGACGGTGCGCTTCTTGGCGGGGGAGCCGCCGGCCGGAGCAGGGCCGAAGCGGAAGCCGATGTCGGTGGGCAGGCTGGCCTTGGGAGCCGAGCTGAGCACGGACTTGGGGCGTACGAACAGGTCGTGCGGGGCGGGGCGGCGGGCGCTGCGGAAGTAGGCGCCGGGGATGCGGGCGTGCGGGCGGGTGTGCAGCGGTGACTCCCGGAGCATCTTGGTGAGCGAGCTGCGCACCCCCGAGTACGCGAGCGCCGGGCGGCCGAACTGCCGCAGCAGCTCGACGTCGGACTCCCGGGCGCTGCGCACCGGACCGAGGGTCTTGGGGAGGCGGCTCGAGTACACGCCCATCAGCCGGCTCACGCCGCCCTCGACCTTCTCCACGTAGACGATGTCCGCCTGCGCGATACCGGTGTGCGGCCGCGCCGACCGCGCGTTGTCGAACTTCACCGCGAGCACCGGGCCCTGACGTGCCGCAAGGCCGGTGAACGGCGACCGGGCGCGCGGCGCGGCCTTGCCGTCGGCCGAGGCGCTCTGGTGTACGGCGCCCAGGCCGAGCGCGCCCACGGCGACCATCGCGAGGAGTCTCGTGCCGATGCGGGTGCGGCGCCGGATCCCGGCCGACCGTGCTGTCATCGCGGATCTCCGTCCGTCCGTGAACCGGGGGTCCGCGGACCTGTCGTACGTACGTGGATGGGGCAGCCGCAGTCCTTCCTCCGGGGCGGCCGCGGTGAACCCGGTTGGGGCCATCCAGCCGTCAGGACTCACCGAGGGGGTGTACGCGCCGGACCCTCCCGCGAGCCCGGCGCGGTCCCGCACCGTCAGGCGGTGTGCAGGGTGAGCCCGTACCGCGACAGGATCTCGTTGACCGGCTGGTGCCAGGTCTCGCCCCCGCCGCCGCAGTTGCCCCAGCCGCCCGATGTGACGCCCTGGGCCTGGTCGCCGCTGATGAACGAGCCGCCGGAGTCGCCCGGTTCGGCGCAGACGCTGGTCTTGGTCATCTGGTGGACGGCGCCCTGGCTGTAGTTGACGGTCTCGTTCTTCGCCAGGACGGTGCCGCAGTGCCAGTGCGTGGTGGAACCGGAGCGGCAGACCGACGCGCCCACCGGCGCTTCGGCCGAACCGCGCACCAACTGGTCGGGGACGGTGCCCCAGCCGAGCACCACAGGGACGGTCCACCAGCCGTTGCCGACGCTGACGTACGCGTAGTCGTCGCCGGGGAAGGAGGAGCCCTGGAAGCTGCCGATGGCCGAGCCGTCCCAGCCGCGCACCGCGGCCCCGGCCTGCCCGCAGTGGCCCGCGGTGACGAAGCCGCCGTGCACCGAGAAGCCGATCGAACAGCGGACGTTGCCCGTGTAATAGGGGTCGCCGCCCACGGTCCCTGCGGCGAAGGTGGTCGGCGCGGCGCCGACCGTCTCGACCTGGACCGGGCCTGCACGGCGGGCCTTGTCGACGAAGCGCCGGACATCGTTGTCGTCCTTTTGAGCGGCGACGACGTTCACGACGACCTTGTTGCTCTGGGGCGCGACGTGCCAGCTGCTGACCCCGGAGGGCGCGGACAGCTTGTCGATCCGTTGCTTGGCGGCGTCCAGCTCCGTCGCGCCGTGGCGGACGATGCGGACGGCCGCGCCGGTCTCCCGCAGGGCCGACGCCTTCCGGGCGCTGGTGGTCGCGACGGTCAGCTTGCCGGTGCCGGCGTCGTACCAGGAGCCGCCGTACGTCGATCCGGCGGTGCGCCGCGCCGTGCGGTCGACGGCGATGGCGGCCTTCTCGTCGGCGAGGCGCTCGCGCGCCTGGCCCGGCGTGAGGCCGAGGTCGTCCTGCAGTGCGGTGAGCATGCCTGCCGACGCGGGGGCGGCGGCGGGCCCAGGCGCGGCGTCGGCGGCGGGTGCGAGCGCGATGCCCGCCCACGAGCCGATCAGGAGTAAGGAGGAGAGGCCGGCGCGGGCCGCGGTTCTGCGTCTCACGGTGGTGCCCTTCTGTCGTTCCAACGGGGTGGGGGAGGAACAGGGTGAAGAGAGCGCTCTCACGATGAGTTCAGGCGGAGTGTAGGAGGGGCTCGGCGGTCATGTCCATACCAACTCGCGTCACGGAAGCCGATCGTGCCGGGGCCCGTAGTCCGCGTAGGGTGCGTGAATGAGCATGCTGGATGACGCCCGCGCGGGCATGAACCCTGAGATCCGGCCGCAGGACGACCTGTTCGGCCATGTCAACGGTCACTGGCTGGAGAACGAGCCGATCCCCGATGATCGCTCCAGCTGGGGCCCCTTCGTGCAGCTGGTCGACACGGCCGAGGAACAAGTGAAGGTGATCATCCAGGAGCTGGCGTCCGCCGCATCGGACGGCGCCGGCTCCGAGGACGCCCACAAGATCGCCACGCTGTACGCCTCCTTCATGGACGAGGAGGCCATCGCCGCCCGTGGGCTCGCCCCGGTGCAGCCCCTGATCGACGAGGTCGCGGGCCTGCGGGACACCCGGGAACTGGCGGCGTTCCTCGGCCGCTTCGAGCGCGTGGGCGGCTCCGGCCTCTTCGGCTCGTACATCGACACGGACGACCGCGACTCCGACCGCTACCTCTTCAACATCCTCCAGGGCGGCATCGGCCTGCCCGACGAGTCGTACTACCGCGACGACAAGTTCGCCGACATCCGCGAGAAGTACGTCGCCCACCTCACCGAACTGCTCACCCTCGGGCGGCACGCCTCGCCCGCCGAGGCCGCACAGACGGTCCTCGCCCTGGAGACCCGGCTGGCCGCCGGCCACTGGGAGCGGGCCGAGACCCGCGACGTACAGAAGACGTACAACCTCCTCGCTCTGCACGAACTGATCACTCTGGCACCGCACTTCGACTGGCGCGCCTATGCCGAGGGGCTCGGCGGCTCGGACGCCGCCATCGCCGAGACGTGCGTCCGTCAGCCGTCCTACTTCCGTCACCTGTCCGCGGTCCTTGACGAGGTGCCGATCGAGCAGTGGCGGGACTGGGTGCTGACCCGGGTGCTGAGCAGCAGCGCGCCGTACCTCACGGACGACTTCGTCCAGAACAACTTCGAGTTCTACGGCCGCACCCTCAACGGCACCCCGGAGCTGCGCGCCCGGTGGAAGCGGGCCGTCGCGTTCGTCGAGGGCTCCATCGGCGAGGCCGTCGGCAAGGAGTACGTGGCCCGGCACTTCCCGCCGTCCTCCAAGGCGATGATGGACGACCTCGTCGCCAACCTCCTTGAGGCCTACCGCCAGTCGATCGCCCGCCTTGACTGGATGACGGACGAGACGAAGGAGCGCGCGTACGAGAAGCTCGCCACGTTCCGCCCCAAGATCGGCTACCCGGACACCTTCCGCGACTACTCGGCTCTCGCGGTCGTTGCCGACGACCTGCTCGGCAACGCGCACGCGGCGGCCGCCTTCGAGTCCGACCGGCAGCTCGCCAAGATCGGCGCGCCCGTCGACCGCGACGAGTGGTTCATGCTGCCGCAGACGGTCAACGCGTACTACAACCCGGGCACCAACGAGATCTGCTTCCCCGCGGGCATCCTGCAGAAGCCGTTCTTCTCGCCCGACGCCGACCCCGCCGAGAACTACGGCGGCATCGGCTCGGTCATCGGCCACGAGATCGGCCACGGCTTCGACGACCAGGGCGCGCAGTACGACGGCGCGGGCAACCTCAACGACTGGTGGACCGCCGACGACAAGACCGCCTTCGAGGCCAAGTCGAAGGCGCTGGTCAAGCAGTACGACGGCTTCTCGCCCCGCAATCTGCCCGGCGAGTTCGTCAACGGCTCCCTGACGGTCGGCGAGAACATCGGCGACCTGGGCGGCCTGACCATCGGCCACACGGCGTACAAGATCGCGCTCGACGGCGGCCCGATGCCTACGATCGACGGCACGACCGGCTCCCAGCGGCTCTTCATGAACTGGGCCTACTGCTGGCGCACCAAGCGCCGCAAGGAGCAGGAGCAGCAGTACCTCACCATCGACCCGCACTCGCCGCCGGAGTTCCGGGCCAACATCGTCCGCAACCTCGACGAGTTCCACGAGGCGTTCGGGACGGCGGACGGCGACGGGCTCTGGCTGGACCACGCGGAGCGCGTACGCATCTGGTGAATCCGGTTGAACCAGGGTGTCGGCCGGGGGTGGCTTGCCGCGGCCGTCACCCGGGTTCAATTCCCCGGTGGCCCCGTGGAGTTGAAGCTGAAGTCGTACCGGCTCGGTCACGGCACGGTGG
>NZ_JBHYIG010000221.1:0-16779 GCF_042740015.1 Streptomyces sp. NPDC059037 | reverse complement strand
CGCGGCCCGCGCGGCGAGCGCCCCCCCGTGTTACGGCCGCCCCCCCCCGCCCCCACAGCGGGCGCCCCCCCCGGGGGGGGGGTCCGCCTCGGGGCCCCCCGTCGGGGGGGGTGGTTGCTGAGGTGTGGGGCTCTGTGGACTCTGTGGACTCTGCTGGCTTTCCGCGTTACTTGTTGTACGCGCCGAACGCCTTCGTGAAGGCGAGCGGCTCCTGCTCGATCGACGAACAGGTCGGCTGCGCACCGTTGTTGGCGCCGCCCTCGCACGCCTTGTCGCGGGTCGACGACCACATGGCGAGCCAGCCGATGCCCTTCTCCTCGGCGAACTTCACCAACTGCGTGGCGTCCTCCATCTTGAAGATCTCGGTGGTGACGTCGTTGACGCCGATCATCGGGGTGACCGCGACCGCCTTCCAGGCCTCCTCGTCGGACAGGCCGAGGGCGCCCTTGATCTGCTTCTGCGTGGCGGTGGCGGCGTCGATGGCGTACTGGCCCATGTCGCCGCTGTAGGACGGCCCGTAGTCCATCGCCATGATGTTGACCGCGGATACCTTCACGCCGTTCTTCTTGGCGTCGGCGACGAGGTCGACGCCCGGCTGGGTCAGCCCCTCGGGCATCACCGGCAGCGTGAACGAGACGTCCAGGCCCTCGTGTTCCTTCTGCAGCTGCGCGATGGCCTGTGCGCGGCGGGTGTTGGCGGCGGTGTCGGGCAGGGCGGCGCCCTCGATGTCGAAGTCGACCTTCGTCAGCTTGTACTTGTCGATGACCTTGCCGTACGCCTTGGCCAGCGCGTCGACGGTGTCGCACTTGAGGCCGAGCTCGGATCCCGCGGCTCCGCCGAAGGAGACGCGTACGTCACCGCCCTTGTCCCGCAGGGCTCCTATCTGCGAGGCGACCTTGTCGTCGTCGAGGCCGGTGACGCCGCCCCACAGGGGCTCGCAGGCGCCGCCGGAGGTGATGAAGGCGAGGTTGAACTCCTTGACGCCGGTCTTGGTCGCCGTGTCGACGAGGTCGTACGCGGGGGCGAGTGAAGTGTCCACGAACGGGGCGAAGTTCGCCTGGGCGGCGGCCTTGGCGGGGGTCTTCTCCACGGGGGCCTTGGTCGCCTGGGCCGTTGCGGAGAAGGCGAAGGCTCCGCCGCCGACGAGGGCTGCTGCCGTGAGGCCGCCCATGATCTTGGCCTTGGTGCTTACCGTGCGCCGGTGCGTTGTGCTCATCGCTTGCCTGCCTTGGGGGTGCGGGGGGGTGGGTGCGTGCAGCACGTTAGCCCCGCGGGGGCGCGGTATTTGGGGCATAGCGGGCGGTGGGCTGGATCTTAGGGTGGGCTTAAGGGAGCGATCGGGGGTGGTTAATTGTTCGCTGCCCGGTGCGGGTCGTGGGTGGATTTCCGCGCTCCGCGCGGGGTTTCCCCAGCCACCCGCCCATTACCCGGCAGCGGGTGGGTGGAATTGCGCGCTCCGCGCGGGGTTTCCCCAGCCACCCGCCCATTACCCGGCAGCGGGTGGGTGGATTTCCGCGCTCCGCGCGGGGTTTCCCCAGCCGCCCACCCATTACCGGCGGAGATCACCCCGCAGTGGCTCGCCTTCGGCGGCGTACGGAACCCCGGTGGCCCCGGCCCCCGGGCACAGGCCTGCGGCCGTCCAGTTGGATCCAGATGCGGATCTCGGTTCCGCCGAGGACGGACCGGCCGATGCGGACGTCGCCGCCCGTCGACTCCGCCAACTGCCGCACGATGTCCAGGCCGAGCCCCGTCGACCCGTCCTCCCCGGAGCCGCCGCCCCTCGTCAGGGCAGCCTGCGGATCGGCGATGCCGCCCCCCGCGTCCGAGACCAGGACGATCACCGCGTCCTCGGCGCTGTGCACGTCCACCGCGAACGCCGCGCCCTCCCGCGTGTGCCGGAAGACGTTGCCCAGCAACGCGTCGAGCGCGGCGACCAGTTCGGGGCGCGCCACCGGGATCCACACCGGCAGGTCCACCCCCGCCACCCGCACCTCGCGCCCCTCGTCCTCCGCGAGCGCCGACCAGAAGGCCATCCGCTCCTGAATCACTTCGGAGGCGTCGCAGCCCGCGCCGGGCCCGACCGTGGCGGTCTGCGGCTTCGCGTCCCGCGCCGTGCGGATGATCGTGTCGACCTCGCGCTCCAGCTTCTCCACCGCCATGCGGGTCTGTTCCGCCACCGGGCCGTCCCCCAGCGAGGCCGCGTTGAGCCGCAGCACCGTCAGGGGGGTACGCAGGCGGTGCGAGAGGTCGGCCGCCAACTCGCGTTCGTTCGCGAGGAGTTGCACGACCTGGTCGGCCATGGAGTTGAACGCCACTGCGGCCAGGCGCAGTTCGGTCGGGCCCTCCTCCGGCACCCTCGCCCCCAGCTTCCCCTCGCCGAGGTCGTGCGCGGCGCCCACAAGGCGCTTGGCGGGCTGGACCATGCGTACGCCGAGCCGGTCCGCGACCGCCACGGACCCGATGACCAGCGCGATGCCGACGCCCGCGAGCACCAGCCACGCCGTGGTGACACCGTTGCTGACCGCGCCCTCGGGCACGAAGATCTCGACGACCGCGATCTTGCCGGAGCTGAGCGCCGTCGGCTGGAGCAGTGCGAAGCCGCCCTCGACCGTCGCCGTCCGCGCCCGGCCCTCCTTGCGCGTGGTCTCCACCGCCGACGCCTCGGCGCGCCCGTCGCCGATCTCCAGGGCGGGCGTCTTGTCGATCGCCGGTACGTAGACGGCCATCCGCCCCTCGCCGCCCGCCTCGGACGTGGCGACGGCCCGCATCAGCTGATCGCGGTCGGTGGTGATGGAGAGCGTGGGGCCCATGCCGGCCGCGTGCCGCTCCGCGTTCGAGAAGGCCCGGTCCCGCGCCATCTCCTGGATGACGAGCCCGAGCGGTACCGCGAAGGCCACCACGACCATGGCCGTGACGGCCAGACAGACCTTGACCAGGGCCCATCTCACAGCGGTGGCTCCGTCAGCGGCGGCTCCAGCTTGACGCCGACACCCCGCAGCGTGTGCAGATAGCGCGGCCGCGCCGCCGTCTCGCCCAACTTCCGCCGCAGCCACGACAGATGGACGTCGATGGTCTGGTCGTCGCCGTAACTCTGCTGCCACACCTCGGCGAGCAGTTCCTTGCGCGGTACGACGACTCCGGGCCGCCCCGCGAGGAAGGCGAGCAGATCGAACTCGCGCCGGGTCAGATCGAGCCGCGCCCCGTCCAGCTCCGCCTGGCGCCGCAGCGGATCGATGGCGAGCCCGCCCACCCGGATCTCCTCCCGGCCGGCCGGTGCCTCGCCCGCCGTCGCGCGCGAGCGGCGAAGCACGGCGGCCATCCGGGCCGACAGGTGCTCGACGGAGAACGGCTTGGTCAGATAGTCGTCGGCGCCGTCGTTCAGGAGCCGTACGATCTCGGCCTCGTCGTCCCGCGCGGTCGCGATGATCACGGGTACGTCGGTGATCCCGCGCAGCATCTTCAATGCCTCGGAACCGTCCAGATCGGGCAGACCGAGGTCAAGAATCACCACGTCAAAGCGGAAATGGGCGACCTCGCGCAGCGCCTCTAGGGCCGTGCCGACGCTGCGCACGGTGTGCGATGCCTCGGTCAGATGCCGGATGAGGGCGGAGCGTACGAACTGGTCATCCTCGACGACGAGCACACTTGCCATGGGCGGCACCGTACGCCATACGGGCGACAGCGGTCCTCCTGGGACACCTGTGCGGTGCGTGGTGCAGTATGGCTCGCGATGCGCAGAGGACTCGTACACGCAATGGCTTGGTCGCTCGCCACCGGCGCCGCGGTCACGCTGTCCTGGTGGGGTGTCCACACGGTGATGGCGGGCACGGCGTACGACCCGCCGCGGGCCGTGCCGCTCTCCGCCGACGGCGGCGGCGCCGAGCCGCTCTCCTCCTCGACGCACCGCCCCGATCCGACGCCGACCACCGGCGCCACGCACTCCTCGAAGCCCGCAGAGCCGTCGAAGTCGCAGAAACCGTCCAAGTCCCCCGAGAAGGATCCGCCGAAGCCCCCGCCGAGCGGTTCCTCCACCCCCGCCGCCACGGCGGGCAACGTGAAGAGCTACTCGACCGACGGCGGCCGGGTCGTCTTCGACCTCGGCAAGGACTCGGCGACGCTGGTCTCGGCGACTCCGGCGGCGGGCTGGTCGGTCCAGGTGTGGAAGCAGGACACCTGGATCAGGGTGGAGTTCACGTCGGGCGCCGACCGGGTCTCGGCGTTCTGTACGTGGCACGACCACGCCCCGGCGGTCGAGATCAACAAGTACTGAGGTTCAACAAGTACTGAGGCCGGCCCGTTCAGCGGAAGACCGACGGCGGCGGCGCGGGCGACGCGACCGCCCCGGCGTCCGTGACGGCGGC
This sequence comes from Streptomyces sp. NPDC059037, assembly GCF_042740015.1. Classification (NCBI taxonomy): domain Bacteria; kingdom Bacillati; phylum Actinomycetota; class Actinomycetes; order Kitasatosporales; family Streptomycetaceae; genus Streptomyces; species Streptomyces sp. NPDC059037. The sequence goes on along the minus strand of NZ_JBHYIG010000221.1, from coordinate 12,418 downwards.
CGCTCCCCCGCTGAAATCGGCGAGCGCCCTGCCGTGCTCGACCCGCGCCGGATGCGAGTCCCCCGCGCTGCGCCGGGTCAGCTCGGCGATCGGCAGCGGCAGATCGCGGCCGACGAGCACCGCGTTGCCGAACCGCTTGCCGCGCAGCACGGCGGGGTCGGCGATGAGCGCGAGCTCCGGGAAGACGGTGACGGCGGTGGCGAGCTGGCCGCGCAGATGCGCGAGCGGCGGCCCGTCGGCGAGGTTGGCCGCGTAGTACCCGCCGGGCTTCAGGACCCTGCGTACGTCGGTGAGGAATTCCGTGCTGGTGAGGTGTGCGGGCGTCCTTGCCCCGCTGAAGACATCGGCGATGACGAGGTCCGCCCAGCCGTCCGCGATCTTGGCGAGGCCTTCGCGGGCGTCGGCGCCGCGCACCCGTACCCGGGCCTGGGGGTCCAACGGCAGTTCGCGGCGGACGAGTTGGATGAGCGCCGTGTCGCGCTCGACGACCTGCTGGGTGGAGCGGGGGCGGGTCGCGGCTATGTAGCGGGCCATGGTGAAGGCGCCGCCCCCGAGGTGCAGGGCGTGGATCGGCTTTCCGGCGGGCGCCACGAGATCGGCCACGTGCCCGAGCCTGCGCTGGTACTCGAAGTCGAGATACGCCGGGTCGTCGAGGTCTACGTGGGACTGCGGGGCACCGTCGACGAGCAGCGTCCAGGCACGCGGCCGGTCCCGGTCGGGCATCAGCTCGGCGAGCCCGCCGTCCACTTCCTCGACAACGGCCTCGGCCGCTTCCCGCCCCCGCCTGTTTCTCGCCATCAGCCCATTATCCGCGCAGAACAGCACCCCTGCCCGCGCTGCCGTGGGCAGGGCCTCAGCGGCAGCTGTCCGCGGCCTCGATGGTCCGGGCGGCCTGCCCAAGGGCGGCCCGGAGCACAGCGGGGTCAGTCACCGGATCGGCCTCGCCGGACGGCGGAAGCAGCCACCCCGTCCCGGCAACAGGCGGCGCAGGCACCGGCTCCGGCTCGGCGCCGTACACACTCACCCCGTGCCCGAAGGTCTGCGTACAGGCGCTCCCCGGCAGATCCCAGCCGTCCGCCGTCCCCGGCGGTACCAGAAAGCCCAGGGTGTCGCAGCTCCCGTCGTGCAGCACGGGCCCGACCCCGTCGCCCTCGCCCGCGGCCCGGCGCAGGATGTCGACGGCCTCGAGGCCCTGCCGGGCCGGCACCGTCACCAGGTCGCAGCAGTCCGCAGGCCCCGGCGGCGAGGCGGGCGCCGCGCTGTGGTCCTGGCTCGGCAGATGGGCAGCCGTAGTCAACGACGCCCGCGATACAGCGTTCTCCGTGCCGATCTCCAACATGGGGACCCCTCCTCGCAAGGGCGGAAGCCGCGTCGCTCCCTCTCCGCATGGTTCAACGCGAGGCGGCGTCAACAGCTACGGCGGCACGCCGCCGCAAAGGATGGCAGTTCATGGCAGATCGTGGGTGAGATATCCCGTTTGTAGCCAAACTCCGCGTGGCGCCCCGGTCACAGCCGGTACGTTCGTGCTCCGCCGGAGGGGCAGCACCGCCAGATCCACGAGATGCGGCACGCTCCGGCACGATCCGCACGAGAGGGTCAGGCCATGGCGTCGTCACCGATGACATCGTCAACTCAGTCTCCACGACGGAATCTTCTCTTCCGGCAGCTGCGCGGGCAGCGCTCGCCGGGTGAGTTCGCCGCCGCGGTCCGCCGGGCCGCTCGTGAGATCGGCGAGCGCGTCAGCTGCGACGCCCGCTACATCGGGCGCGTGGAGGCGGGCGAGATCCGCTGCCCCAACTACGCGTACGAGCGGGTGTTCCTGCACATGTTCCCCGGCCGGACGCTGACGGACCTGGGGTTCGCCCCCCGCTCGGCGGTGCGCGGGCGGGGGGCGCGCAACGAGTCCCAAGCGCCCGCGCCACACACCACGATCCAGCTGTATGGGTCCCCTCCGTCCGGGCCGCCCGGCTCCGAGTTCCACGAGTGCGACCCGTACGAGATCCAGAGTCACGAGGAGAGCGACGTGCGGCGTCGCGCATTCATGAGCGGCACGGCCACCGTGGCCGCCGCCTCTTTGGGCCCCTTCGGGCTCGCCGCCCAGGACCCGGCAGAGGCCGCCGCACAGCGCGGCAGCCGGGCGGGCGAAGCGGAGGTGAGCGCGGTCGAGGAGGCCGTGCGGAGGATCCGGCTGCTCGACGACCGGCACGGCGCCGACGGGCTCTACCGAAGGGCCTCCGCCCCGCTGAAGACCGCCTACGCCCTGCTCGACGCCGGCACCACCCGGCAGTCGACGGCGGACCGGCTGCACACGGGCGCCGGTGAACTGGCCATCTCCGTGGGCTGGTTGGCACATGACTCGGGGCGCTTCGACGACGCGCGCTCGCACTACGCCGAGGCCCTCGCGACGGCCCGGATGGCCGGCGACCCGGCCCTGGAGGCGCACGCCTTCTGCAATACGGCCTTCCTGGCGCGCGACGCGGGCCGGCCACGGGAGGCGGTGCGGGCGGCGCAGGCGGCGGCGCGGGCCGCCCGGCACCTCTCGTCGCCCCGGCTGGTCTCGCTGATCGCGCTGCGCGAGGCCGGGGGCTGGGCGGGGCTCGGCGACCGTGCGGGCTGCGAGCAGTCGCTGGCCCGCGCGCACGCGCTCTTCGACCGGGGGCCTTCGGACGCCGACCCGGAGTGGATGAGCTTCTACGGAGAGGCCGAACTCGACGGGCTCGAGGCGCAGAGCTGGTCGGCGCTCGGCGACTGGGAGCGGGCGGCCCGGCACGCCCGGCGCGCGGCGGGCGTGGCATCGGCGCAGACCCCGCAGTTCACCCGGAACATCGCCCTCTACACCGCCGAGCTCGCCGACGACCTGGCCCGGGCCGGCCGCCCCGACGAGGCGGCGACCGCGGGCCTGCGCGTGCTCACGCTCCTGGACGAGGTGCAGTCGTCCCGTATCCAGTCGATGCTCGCGACCACGGCGCGGGTGCTGCTGCCGCACCGGCGGGCTTCGGGGGTCGGCGGCTTCCTGGAGCGGCACGCATCGCTGCCGCGGGCCGTGTAGCCGCGGCCGCTTTCGGCCCTCTGCGCCAGGTGCCCGCTTCTATGCCAGGTGCCTTCTATGCCAGGTGCCCGGTCTCGTTCCACGACTCGATGGCCGGTTCGCCATAGGCCCAGCCGAGGGTCGAGATCGAGGTCGGGTTGAGCCGGATGCGGGCGGCGAAGTCGATGCCGAGGCCAAGCCAGCGTGCGCCGATGGACCGCAGGATGTGTCCGTGCGCGAAGACCAGGACGTCGCGGTCGGCCCCGCGCGCCCAGGCCACCACCTCGTCCGCGCGGGCGGTGATCTGCTCCAGGGTCTCTCCCCTGGGGACGCCGTCGCGCCAGATGAGCCAGCCGGGGTGGACCGCCTGGATGCTGGCCGGGGTCATTCCTTCGTAGGAGCCGTAGTCCCACTCCATGAGCGTCTCCCAGGCGGTGGCCCGGTCCCCGAAGCCGGCGATCTCGCAGGTCTCCCGCGCGCGGGAGAGGGGGCTCGTGCGCACCTCGACGTCCGGGAGGCCGTCGTAGGGAGCGCGGTGCAGTCGCTCGCCCAGGAGCTTCGCGCCGCGGCGGCCCTCTTCCAGAAGCGGCACATCCGTCCTTCCGGTGTGCCTTCCGGACAGGGACCACTCGGTCTGTCCGTGCCGGGCCAGCAGGATGCGCGGTGCCATGACGAGCCTTTCCGAGTCGGCGGCCATCGGCCGCCAAAGGACGAATTCTGCGGACAGATGGCTGTCCGTACCCTCCATCATCACCCACGCGCGAGGCCCCGATCACTCGTGCCCACAAGGAGCAACCCGTCCGACGATCTCAGCGTCTAAGTCCACTGGAGGTCGCCTCCGGGGGGTATTCGCGTACGCCGTAAGGTGAGTCGGCCAGTACTGCAGTACGAACGCGGAACGACCACTGGGCGACCGCAAGAAGACAATGGATGGGGGACCGGCCGGATGCCGCAGACCGACGCTCCGGGCACCGGGGGGAGCAGCGGGCACCGGCTTCGCTGGTGGACCGAGTTGCCGCTGATAGCCCTGGTGTACGCCGCGTACTCGGCGGGCCGGCTGCTCGCGCGCGGCGATGTGTCGACCGCCGTCGACCACGGTCTGGCGCTGCTGCGTGCCGAGAAGTTCCTGCACATCAACGCCGAGAGTCCGCTGAACCGTCTCTTCACCGGCAACTCCTGGATAGGTGTCCCGGCCGACTTCTGGTACGCCTCGCTGCACTACCTGGTGACCCCGGCGGTCCTCATATGGCTCTTCCGCAGCCGCGCGGTCCACTACCGCGCGGCACGCGCGTGGCTGATGATCTCCACCCTGATAGGCCTGGTCGGCTTCACCCTCCTCCCGACGTGCCCGCCCCGCCTGTTGGCCAAGGGCCACGGCTTCGTCGACACCATGGCGCAGTACAGCGACTTCGGCTGGTGGGGCGGCGAGGCGAGCGCGCCGCGCGGCCTCGGCGGCATGACCAACCAGTACGCGGCGATGCCCAGCCTGCACGTGGGGTGGGCGCTGTGGTGCGGCGTGCTGCTGTGGCGCCACGGCCGCACTCCGCTGACCAGGGCGGTCGCGGTCGCCTACCCGCTGCTCACGACGATCGTCGTGATGGGCACCGCGAACCACTACCTCCTCGACGCGGTCGCGGGGATCGCCGTGATGGGCGTGGGCCTGCTGCTCGTACGGCCGGTGCTCGGGCTCGCGGACCGGGTGCGGGAGCGGTTCGGGCTTGCGCCGGTGGGGGCGTGGCAGCCGTCGGCCGTGGTCACATCGCACTCCGGCTCGGCCGCGGCGGGGGCAGCGGGGGTCGGGGCATCGGGAGCGGGGGCGCTCAGTGGCTCGTCCACCGCGCGGCGTGGTGCCTCGCACGCCCCAGAATCCTCAATTGTCAGTGGCGAGTGCCAGACTTCGACAGGTGAGCGAATTCCCCGACCGCGCAAGCGGCCTGCCGAGTCAGGAGCCGAGCCGGGTGCCCAGTCCGCCGACGCCGGGGACAGCACTGCGACAGCGGCTCGCTGAGCTGCGCGGACCTGACGTCCCCGCGAAGCCGCTCGACGCCCGTGCGCTCGCCGCCCTCGCCGCGAACCCGGGATGCCAGAGGCGCGCGCTGCTCGACGGCGCGGGGGTGGACAAGGCGACGCTCGCGCAGTCGCTCGGCTCCCCCGGCTCCTTCGGGCAGTCCCAGTTCGCGTTCATGCGGGGCAATGCCTTCGAGGCGCGGGTCAAGGCGGACGGCGGCGCGGAGCTGCTGCGCCTTGCGCATGCGCGGCTCGGGGGCGGTCCCGATCCGGTGCCGGGCGAGTCGTCGGTCCCCGATCTGGCCGCGGTGGGCCCCGAGGGACGGGCCGCGCGTACGTCACTTGCGCTGCGCGAGGCGACGTCGGCGGAGGGCTGGACGCTCCTGGACCACCCCATGCTGGCGCTGGACGTCGCAGGGACACCGGCGTTCCTGGAGCCGGACGCGGTGGTGATTCATCCGGACGGCACCTGGACGGTCGTCGAGATCAAGTCCTTCCCGATGATCGACGGTTCGGCGGACGCGTCGAAGGTGGGAGCGGCGGCACGCCAGTCGGCGGTGTACGCACTTGCGCTCGAGCGTGTGGCGGCCCGCATGGAGCCCGCTCCCCGGGTCCGGCATCACGTCCTGCTCGTCTGCCCCAAGGACTTCTCGAACCTCCCCGCGGCGTCGGCCATCGACGTCCGCAAGCAACTCTCGGTGACCAGACGCCAGTTGGCGCGCCTCACCCGTATCGAGGACATCGCGGCGGCGCTGCCGCCGGGCACGACGTTCGACGTCAACGGCCCTGCCGAAGCCCTGACGGCCGCCGTCGAATCCGTCCCCGCGACGTACGCCCCCGAGTGCCTGGCCGCCTGCGAACTGGCCTTCCACTGCCGCGAACGCTCCCGCGAGGAAGGCGCCGTCACGTCCCTGGGCCGGGCGGTGCGCGGGGAGCTGGGCGGCCTGACGACGGTCGAGGGAGTCCTCTCGGCGGCACACGGCGTGACGGGCGATCCGACGGACCCGGCGGTGGCGGCGCTGCGGAGGGCGGCGGCGCTGCGGGCCGAGGCGCTTGCTGGCGTGGGCGCCTTGGGCGGTCCTGCCGGGGGTGCTGAATGCTGACCCCCCTCGCGGCGCGGCCCGCCAACTGCTCTCCCTCCCACCCGCCCGTTTGCCCCGCAGCGGGCGGCCGATGCCGGGTGATCGGGTGGGCGGTCGGGGAGGATCCGCCGTGGAGCGGCGGCGTTGGCGGCCACGGTTCGCAGGCGAAAGAGGAGACCCCGTGTCACTGATCGACAACCTCGCCCGTCTGGAAGCGGTCAGCACGGGCCGCGCTCAGCCCAGGGCCACCGTCCGGCACCGGCACCTGTCCCAGCGCCCCCTGGTCCTCGTCCCCCTCACCACCGCCGGTGAAGCCGGTGCCCCCCTGGGTGCCCTCGTCGGCACGGAGCGCACCGCGCCCCGCCTCATCGCCGTACCCCAGCCCCGCGACCGCGACCTCCGGTTCACCTTCCTCTCCCAACTCGCGGACACCGTCCTGGAGTACGTCGACTCGTACGCCGAAGAGGTCGAGGCGGCGGAGCGCAGTGAGACGGATCCGGAGACCGGCAAGCGGGTGAAGGTGGAGGTCGAACTCTGCGCGGATGCCCCGCAGTTGATCGTCCCGAGCCGGGCCGGCATCGACTTCGTACGGCTCATCGGCCGGTCGACCCGCTTCCGCCGCACCGCCGAGCAGGACCCGGATGCGCCCTACCCCGCGCCGCCCCGCGTCCCCCTCCTCGGCCGCTGGCTGACGCACTTCGGGGAGCGTGCCCGTGTCCCGGGGTCCTCGCTCCTGACCGCCATGACCGATCTGCTCTCGCGCCACTGGGCCACCGGCCAGAGCAGCCTGGAGGACCAGCACCTGGGCGCCCTCCTGGCGTGGATCGAGGCCCCGGACGGCACCTCCGGAGCCGACGCCGCGCTCCGCGCGGAGCTGGCGCGGGACAAGGACGGCCAGCTGCTCTGCCCGCCCGCGGGGCCCGCCACGGACCCCGCGTTCGACAACCGCCTGCTCGCCCCGGCCATCGAGCGCTACGACCGCGCGCGCGGCGTCCTCGCCACCGCCGAGGACGGTGTCGAGGCGGACGCCCGCCTCGCCGAACTGGCCGCCGCCGAGCGGGAGATCCGCGCGCTGATCGACAGCAGGACCCGTCCCACCTGGGACGCGGTGTGGCGCGGCCTTGACGCGCTGTGCACGCTCCCCGAGGCACCGCACGCCGCGGACCGCTGGACCCGCGACCGCTGGTCGTTCACCGGCCACCGGGACCGCGTGACCGCGGGCGAACCCCCGCAGCCCCGCATCGACGACGCGGTCACGGCGGCCAACAAGCTGGCCACCCGCGAGCGCGAACAGGCCAGGCTGGAGGCCCAGGAGGCGCTCGACGACCCCCTGGTGATGGCGGGCCGCCGGCTCGCCGGAGAGGCCTTCACCGGTGAGGTGACGGAGGTGGTCATGGCGTACAGCGAGAGCAAGAACCCGAGGCCGCGCCCCCTGGTCACGGTCCGGACGGACGACCACCCGCACCTGGCCGAGCGCGCGAAGGTGTACCGCTCGCTCCAAGGCAAGCCGCAGACCGCCGAGTTCGTCGCGTACGAGGGTGAAGGCGCCGTCATCCTCCGCGTCACCGACAAGATGGGGCGCGGCAAGGAGCCCGATGCGGGCTCGGTGCCGGAGAAGGGCGACCGGATCTGCTGGACGCTCTTCGAGCACGAGCAGCGCGGCGGGCCCAAGCTGCCCGACCCCGATGCGACCCCCTGGACCCATGGCGGCCCGCCGGGCGACGCCGCCGAGAGCCCCGATCCCGTGACTCCGGAGGACACCCTGTGAGTCCCGTAGCAGCCCCCTTCGACCCCGGCGCGGCAGCGGCCAGGGCCACGGACGCGATCCTGCACGACACGTTGCACGGCGCGCACCGGGGTGTCGTGGTCGACTCCCCGCCGGGCGCGGGCAAGTCGACGCTCGTGGTTCGCGCGGCCCGCGAACTGGCCGCCGCGGGGCGCCCGTTGATGGTCATCGCGCAGACGAACGCGCAGGTCGACGACCTGGTCCTGCGGCTCGCCGAGAAGGACCCTGACCTCCCGGTCGGCCGGCTGCACAGCAGCGATCCGGACGCGTACGACAAGGCCCTGGACGATGTGCCGTCCGTGCGGACGTCCACGAAGGCCGCCGATCTGGCCGGGCTCGACGTGGTCATCTCGACCGCGGCGAAGTGGGCGCACGTCGAGGTCGCCAAGCTCGACGGCCCCTGGGGGCACGCCATCGTGGACGAGGCGTACCAAATGCGCTCGGACGCGCTGCTCGCCGTGGCCGGGCTCTTCGAGCGCGCGCTGTTCGTGGGCGACCCGGGTCAGCTCGATCCGTTCTCGATCGTCGGCGCCGAGCAGTGGGCGGGCCTCGCGTACGACCCGTCGGCGTCCGCGGTGACGACGCTGCTCGCGCACAATCCGGAGCTGCCCCAGCACCGCCTTCCGGTGTCCTGGCGCCTCCCGGCGTCGGCGGCGCCCCTCGTGTCGGCGGCCTTCTACCCGTACACGCCGTTCCGCAGCGGCACGGACCACGGCGAGCGGAGGCTCGGCTTCGGGGTGCCGTCGGACGGTTCGGGGCCCGACCGGGTGATCGACGAGGCGGCGGAGTCGGGCTGGGGCCTGCTCGAGCTGCCCGCGCGGAACACGCCGCGTACGGACCCGGAGGCCGTACGGGCGGTGGCCCAGGTCGTCCGCCGCCTCCTGGACCGGGGCGGCGCGGCCACCTCGGAGCGCGGCCCGGACCCCACGCCGCTGACCGCCGACCGCATCGCCGTCGGCACCGCGCACCGCGACCAGGCGGCGGCGGTGCGCGCGGCGCTCGCGGAGCTGGGGGTCGCGGACGTCACGGTGGACACGGCGAACCGGCTGCAGGGCCGCGAATTCGACGTGACGGTGGTCCTGCACCCGCTCTCCGGCCGCCCGGACGCCACCGCCTTCCACCTGGAGACGGGCCGCCTCTGCGTCCTGGCATCCCGCCACCGCCACGCCTGCATCGTGATCTGCCGCGCGGGCGTCAGCGAACTCCTGGACGACCACCCGTCGACGGAACCGGTCCAACTGGGCGTGACGGTGAAGTTCCCGGACGGCTGGGAGGCCAACCACGCGGTCCTGGCCCGCCTGGCGGAGCACCGGGTGGCCTGGCGGCCCTAGCCCTGCGCCCCGAGGCACTCTTGCGCGGCACGAGACAATGGAAGATGGCCGACGGCCGGAAATCGTACGAGGAGGAAGAACCATGGCGGAGCCCGAGCGGCCCCGGTCCGAACAGCGTCTGCGACCCGCGCCCCTGCTCTTCGAGCCCGCGGAGGCGGCCGCCGACCCGGAGCACTTCTTCGACCTGGAGTCGATGGAGGACCCCCGTGAGCTGCTCGACCGCGCCACGGAGCTGACGCACGCCTTCCGTGCCGCGACGGACCGGTCGATCGAGTTCCAGGCCATCGCGGCCGCCCAGCTCGCCGACCCGCGCCGCTTCGACCGCCTCACGCACGCGGCGATCGCCGAGCGCGCGCAGTGGACCGAGGACTACGCGAAGAAGATGGTCGAGTTCGGCCGGGACCTGCTGCGCGGGACCGGGGCGAGGGACGCCTGATCCGACGCCCATCCGACGCCTCTCCCGCCAACAAGATCACGGGGCATATGCCAGGAGAGCAAGGTACTCCCCCTGCCACCCTCTTGTCCCGATTTCTCATAACTCTCAGAAATGGAACGCCCACTACCGGTAGACGTATCTGCCATGAGCAGCACGCATCTCCACCCGGCCCCCATCAGCGACGTCACCGCCGAGGGAGCCGCCTGGCTCGCCTCTGCGGAAACGTATCCGCACAGCACGCTCACCCACTGGCGCACCCGCCCCACCGCCCCGGCCGTACTCCCCTGCGGCGCCGCTTTCGACGTGGTGAGCGTCCCCGCGGTCTTCGGGCGCCGGATGCTCGACCGCTTATGGGACGAGGGCCCCGGCTCGGGCCCGGTCGCCGAGCACCGCGGCCGCACGCTGCTCTTCGCCGCCCCCGGCACCGCCCAGCGGCTGCCCTCGCTGCTCGAGTGGGAGGAGTGGGGCCGCGCCGTCCCCTCGGCGCTCTGCCACGGCACGGGCGACGCCGTGACGGTGCCGCCGCTCACCGCGGGACAGTGCGGTACGCCCACCGCGGGACGCCTCGATTCCCGCTGGGTCGTCGCCCCCGACACCCGGCATCCCTGGCTCCCGGGACCCGAGGTGCTGCTCTGGGCCTGCGTCCGCGCGGCCCGCGCCACGGCGTGCTCTGCGGTCCGTATATCGATTTTTCCTGGCGGCGATCAGGATGCTAAGGTCTACGACGTCAGCAGGCGCCGCTAGCTCAGTTGGTTAGAGCAGCTGACTCTTAATCAGCGGGTCCGGGGTTCGAGTCCCTGGCGGCGCACAGACGGTGAGAAGCCCCTTGCGGAAGCGAGGGGCTTCTTGCATGCCAGCGGACCGTGCTCACCGGACCGTGCTCACCGGGCCGCGCTCACCCGGCCGAGACCTTCACCGTCCAGGCCCCCGTGGCCGTCCGCCCCTCGACCTCGATCCGCACGTCGGCGTCCGGCACCGTGAAGCTCTCCCCCACCCCCACCGGCGCGTCCGCGAGCGGCGGATACACCGAGTCGCCCCAGCAGGCCTCCGTGTCCGGGTGGGCGTCGACGACCTCGACCGGGCCGCCGCCGGACGGCGCCTCGTTGCGTACGTGATAGGCGAGCACGCCCTCGCTGCAGGTCGCGTGGTCGTTGCCCTCGGCGCCCCGGGCCTCGATCGCGATCGCGCTGCCGCGGCCCGTGCGGACGACCACCAGCTTGGTGCCGCCGACGCCACCGCGCGCCGGCCTGACCGACAGCGGCTCCAGGGTCAGCCGCCGCTCCCCGCCCGACACGCACACCACCTGCCGCTGGTCCAGCCAGCCGAGCTTCCACTTGTGCCAGCCGAAGAGGTCGGGGGAGAGCCCGAACTGGCTGCCCATGACGTCCCAGTCGCCGACGTGCGTGTCCCAGTCGCCCTTGCCGTCGGTCGGCCGGTGGTAGAGATCGGGCAGGTCGAAGACGTGGCCCGTCTCGTGGGCGAGGACGTTGCGGTCCGGCGGGTGCCGCTCGAAGACCGTCACGATGCGCTTGATGTCCGCGCCGTCGGCCCGCATCGGCCGGTCGAAGTTGACGACCTTCGTCGCGTCCGAGTCGACGCCGGGCGCGTCCGGGTCGGCGACGAGGTAGACGACGTCGTAGCGGGAGAAGTCGACGTCCGGGTCGGCCGCGGCCACCGCGTCGCGCAGATAGGCGCTGCGCCGCGACGCGTTCCAGTCGCGCTCTATGGCGTACGAGGTGGAGTCCTCCGGCATCTCGACCCACTCGCGCCGCGGATGCGGGCGCAGCGCGAATTTGCCGTACGAGGCGCGGTCGAAGAAGTCGCTGGTGGCGGGGAAGTAGTCGGCCGCCAGTTCGTCGGGGTCGGTCAGTGGCGGGGAGTCGGGGAAGGAGAGGAAGATCATCACCGCGTCGAGGTCCCGGTCCGGGCGCGGGTAGGCGGTGTTCCAGGTGTCGAGGCCCTCCGAGTGGTGGGCCGATGTGCGCTGCAGGGCGCACGGGCCCGCCGTGGTCTTGGCGATGGCGGGCCCCGCGACCAGACCGGTGGCGGCGAGGGCGGTCAGGGACGTGAGGGCGGCGGCCGTGCTGCGCAGCCGGGGTCTCTCCCCTCCACGGGTGAGTCCCCAGGGGGGTAGCTGACGCGGCACGTCGACCTCCGGGTGCGAGATACGGGGCATCCCACCCACCCTGTGGTGCTTTAATCGCATTCGCCCTGTTTGCCTGGACCAGCCGGGTGAGGCTGCCGTCCGAGCGCTCACGGAACGTCACAAGTGGTCGTCGTGCGAAGGAAGCGACGCAGGGGCGAGCAGAAACGATCTGTCGCCCGGCGCGCCCCGACACCGCCCGGCGCTCGCACCGGCTCCGCGTACGCCGCGACCGCCACGCGACGCCGCGGCGCGGCTGGAAGCGCCCGCTGGCCTGCCCCTATGATCGGCACTCTTTCCCGCGCGGGCCCGGCCTCGCCGACCCTGCGCCTGCCCGGCCTCGCCGAACAACTGCACTGCGGGAGCAAGCGGTGAACGGAACGTCAGAAGGCCCACTGCCCACAACGGTCACAGCAGCCACAACGGTCACAGCGCCCGGCCTCGCCCGGGCGCCCCTCACAGAGCGTGGCCGCCGCGAGGCGGCCGACCACCGGGCCGGGGGGGGCCCCCCCCCCCCCCCCCCCCGCCCGGGGGGCGCCCGACGGCCCGCGCGTGGGGGCCCCCCCCCCCCCCGCCCGCGGGGGGGGGCGGGCCCCCCCCCGCGC
>NZ_JBHYIG010000220.1:15861-16802 GCF_042740015.1 Streptomyces sp. NPDC059037 | reverse complement strand
GGTGTGTGCCTTTTGTTGGGCAGGGGGGTGGGCGCGGGTTTTTTGATTTTCAGGGGGTATTGCGCCCCTCCCTGTATCCCGCCGCCCGCGGGGTAGGGGTGGGCGACGGTACGGGAACGGGTCTGTCATGCCTTCATTCCATCCATTCACACGGCGATTTCCGTGAATGGTGCACCGGCATGCGCCCTTGCCCCTGTGTGTGAATTCCGCGTAACGGGAGAGCGGGAAAATCTTAACAGGGGGCGGGCAGATGAACAGTGGAATTCAGATAAGAGTTGTTGTATGCGATCCCCATCCGTACGCGCGTCTGGGTATTCGAGGGGCACTCGCGGAGGACCCCGCACTGGTCGTGGTGGGTGAGGCCGGAGATATCGGCGAACTCCTCTCGGCGGTGCATCTCTACGCACCGGATGTCGTGGTGCTCGAAGCACAGTCGCAGGCCGACCATGTGCATGAGCTGAAGCAGGTCGACGCCGCCATGGTGGTGATCGTGTCGGACGTGGACGCCGTCGCCGACTGGGTCCGGCTGACCCAGGTCAACGTCGGCGCGCTCGTCCACAGCGACGACCCCGAGGAGGAGTTGGTGGAGGCGGTCCGCCGGGCCGGCGAAGGCACGGGTTATGTCTCGCCCGGCCTCAGCGGGGCGCTGCTCAGGTTTGTGCGCGCCACGCTGCCGCGACCTCTGACGGTCGTACCCACGCACGCGCCGCTGACCTCGCGCGAGTCCGAGGTGCTCCAACTGGTGCGGCGCGGCATGGCCAACAAAGAGATCGCCCGGCGGCTCGGCCTGAGCGAGAAGACCATCAAGTTCCATGTCTCCAACGTCCTTGCGAAGGCGCACATGGCCTCCAGGGCACAGCTGATCGCGTCGGCGGCGGCCATGTGAGCGCCCGGCGGGGGAACTTGGCGAGCGGGGGCGTACCCACGGTGTGACCGTGCTG
>NZ_JBHYIG010000220.1:0-15851 GCF_042740015.1 Streptomyces sp. NPDC059037 | reverse complement strand
GGGGGCGGGGGCGCGATGTTGCGCGCCGGGGGGGGCACCTTGGGGGGGGGGGGCGACCCCCGGGTGTGACCGTGGGTACGCCCCCTTCGTCGTGCCCGCGTGATGCCCGCGTGATGCCCGCGTTCCGGCAAGGGCGGCTGAAAACAGCCCTGGTCGAAAGTTCTGGTTCTCGTCGGCGGCCCTGCACCGAAGCCCGGTCAAGAGCCCCACCCTCTGGCGGAAGCCCAGGTCAGGGCCAAAAACCCATACTCCGGCCATGAAGCCATCCATGTCAGGTGACCAGCGGATCGGCGGGGCCGAAGACACCGCCATCGCAGTGATCGGGGCCTCCTGCCGGGTCCCCTCGGCAGCGAACCCGGCCGAGCTCTGGCGCCTGCTGTCGGAGGGCACCGACGCCGTCACGCCCTGGCCGGCGGAGCGTGGCCCCGGACGCCGGAACTGGCGTGGTGGCTTCCTGGACGACGTACGCGGCTTCGACGCCGCCTTCTTCGGTGTGGCGCCCGACGAGGCCGCCGCCATGGACCCGCAGCAGCGGCTCGCCCTGGAGCTGGTCTGGGAGGCGATGGAGGACGCCGGTGTGCGCGACGACCGGCTGCGCGGCTCACGCACCGGCGTGTTCGTGGGCGTCTCCTCCGACGACTACGCCACGCTCGTCTCCCGTTCCCACGAAGGCCGGGCGGGCGGCGGCGAGTTGCACGACTTCACCGGGCAGCACCGCGCCGTCATCGCCAACCGGGTCTCCTGGTCGCTCGGCCTGCGGGGCCCCAGCCTGGCCGTCGACGCGGCGCAGGCCTCCTCGCTCGTCGCCGTCCACCTCGCCTGCGAGAGCATCCGCCGCGGCGAGTCCGATCTCGCCTTCGCCGGTGGCGTGAACCTGATCCTCTCGCCGGACAGCATGGTGACGACGGCCGGTCTCGGCGCGCTGTCCGTCAAGGGCCGCTGCGCCACCTTCGACGAGAGCGCCGACGGGTTCGTACGCGGCGAGGGCGGCGGAGCGGTCCTGCTCAAGCCGCTCGCCAAGGCGGTCGCCGACGGCGACCCCATCTACTGCGTCATCCAGGGCAGCGCCGTCAACAACGACGGCGGCGGCGAGCGGCTCACCGACCCCGATGTCGCCGGCCAGCGGGACGTCCTGCGCCGCGCCTACGCCGACGCCCGGATCAGCCCTGACGCGGTCCAGTACGTCGAACTGCACGGCACCGGCACACCGGTCGGCGACCCCGTCGAGGCCGCCGCCGTGTCCGCCGTCATCGCCCGCGGCACCGAGGACCGCGACTCGCTGCGGGTGGGCTCGGTCAAGACGAACGTCGGCCACCTCGAGGCCGCCGCGGGCATCGTGGGCCTGCTCAAGGCCGCGCTGTCCCTGCGCCACCGCCAACTGCCGCCGAACCTGCACTTCACCACGCCCAACCCGGCGATACCCCTGGCCGAGCTGAACCTGCGGGTGCAGACCGAGCTCGAAGCCTGGCCCGCGCCCGACGCCCCGCTCGTCGCGGGCGTCAGCTCGTTCGGCGTCGGCGGCACCAACTGCCATGTCGTCCTTGCCGAAGGGCCGTACACCGGACGCCCTGACACCCCCGTGGAGCGCCCCGCCGCCCGGCCGCTGCCCTGGGTGCTTTCCGCCCGCACCGGCCGCGCCCTGGACGCGCAGGCCGCCCGGCTGCTCACCCACGTCGAGGAGCGGCCGGACGCGCACGCCGCCGACATCGCACGGTCACTCGCCGGCGGCCGGTCCACGTTCGGCCACCGCGCCGTCGTCATCGGCACCGGCCGCGACGAGCTCACGGCGGGCCTGGCACGCCTCCACGAAGAGGCGGTGCAGGGCGTCGCCACGGCCGGCAAGACGGCCTTCCTCTTCTCCGGCGGAGGCTCCCACCGCCTGGGCATGGGCCGGGAACTGTACGAGACGTACCCGGTGTTCGCGCAGGCCCTCGACGAGGTGCTCGACCACTTCGTGCCCGGCCTCGACCTGCGCGAGCTGCTGCTCGGCGGCATCGACGACGAGGCCGCGGCACAGGCCCTGGACGGCATGCGTTACATGCAGCCCGCCCTGTTCGCCTTCCAGGTCGCCCTGTACCGCCTGGTCACCTCCTGGGGCGTCACCCCGGACCTGCTCGTCGGCCACTCCTTCGGCGAGGTCGTCGCCGCCCATGTCTCCGGGGCCCTCCCGCTGGCCCACGCGGCCGCCCTTGTCGCCGCGCGCGGCGAACTGATGGAGGGACTGCCGCCCGGCGGCGCCATGATCGCCGTCGAGGCCACCGAGGAGGAGCTGCTCGAAGCGCTCGACGGCGTCGACGACGTCTCGGTGGGCGTCGTCAACGGGCCGCAGGCCGCCGTGATCTCGGGCGCCGAGGACGCCGTCACGCGGATCGCCGACGCGTTCCGCGCCCGCGGCCGGCGAACGAACCGGCTGCGCGTGCAGAATGCCGCCCACTCGCCGCTGATGGCACCCGCCCAGGGCGAGTTCGCCCGCAGGATCCGCGGCCTCGCCGTCGCCGAACCCGCCATCCCGATCGTCTCCACCGTCACCGGGCGTACGGGGGACGCCCTCACGGAGGACTACTGGATCGGGCACCTCAGCGCCACGGTCCGCTTCCACGACGCGATCGCCGCCTGCCGCGAGCAGGGCGTGACCCGGTTCGTCGAACTCGGCCCCGGCAGCGTGCTGACCCCGCTCGTCGACACCACCGGGACGGACATCGCGGTGGCGCTACAGCACCGCGAACGCCCCGAGGCCCAGGCGCTGCTCACCGGTCTCGCCGAGGCCTGGACCGCGGGCGTGCACGTCGACTGGGAACAGGCGTCCGGCGCCGCCCGCACCGTCGACCTGCCCACCTACGCCTTCCAGCGCGAGCGCTACTGGCTCGACGAACGCCCGGCGGCCCCGGCGGCCGAGCAGCACCTCAGCTCGGCGACGCTCGCCCTGCGCGAGCGCATCCGGACCGAGCCGGACGGATTCCTGGCCCGCTGGCTGGCCGACCACCTGGCCGAGACCACCGGTTCCGCCCCGGCCGACCCCGACACGACCTTCCGTGACCTGGGCTTCGACTCGGTCCTCTCCGTTCAACTGCGCAACCGCCTCGTCTCGGCGACCGGCCTGCGCATGCCCGCGAGCGTCCTCTTCGACCACCCCACGCCGAACGCCCTCGCCGCGCATCTGCACGACGAGATCGTCGGCGTACTGGACACACCGCAGGACTCCCCGGCCCTCGCAGCCGCGCCGAGCGCCGCCACCGACGACGACCCGGTCGTCATCGTCGGCATGGCCTGCAGGCTGCCCGGCGGGATCGACTCGCCGCAGGAGCTGTGGCGGGCCGTCGCCGACGGCGTCGACGCGACATCGGAGTTCCCCACCGACCGCGGCTGGGACCTCGCGAGCCTCTACGACCCGGACCCCGCCAACCCCGGCACGACGTACGCACGCCGCGGCGGATTCCTCGCGGGGGCGGGCGACTTCGACGCGGAGTTCTTCGGGATCAGCCCCCGTGAGGCGGCCGCGATGGACCCGCAGCAGCGGCTGCTCGTGGAGACCGCGTGGGAGGCCGTCGAACGCGCGGGCATCGACCCGAGCTCGCTGCGCGGCAGCAGGACCGGCGTCTTCGTCGGCGCCACGAACATGGAGTACGGCCCGCGCCTGAACGCCCCGGCCGACGGCACCGAGGGCTTCCGCCTCACCGGCAACACCACCAGCGTGGCATCGGGCCGCATCTCGTACCTCCTCGGCCTCGAGGGCCCGGCGCTGACGGTGGACACGGCGTGCTCGTCGTCCCTTGTCGCACTGCACCAGGCGGTGCAGTCGGTCCGCAGCGGGGAGTCCGCCCTGGCCCTGGCGGGCGGCGTGACGGTCCTGTCCACGCCGGGCATGTTCGTCGAGTTCTCCCGCCAGCGGGGCCTCGCCCCCGACGGCCGCTGCAAGCCCTTCTCCGACGACGCGGACGGCACCGGCTGGGCGGAGGGCGTGGGCCTGGTCGTCGTCGAGCGCCTCTCGGACGCGGAGCGCCAGGGCCACCAGGTCCTGGCCGTCGTACGCGGCTCGGCGGTGAACCAGGACGGCGGCAGCAACGGCCTGACCGCGCCGAACGGTCCGTCCCAGCAGCGCGTCATCCGGGATGCGCGGGCCAGCGCACGCCTGACGTCGGCGGATGTCGATGTGGTCGAGGCGCACGGCACGGGCACGTCGCTGGGCGACCCGATCGAAGCGCAGGCGCTGCTCGCGACGTACGGCCAAGGGCGGGGCGAGGACCGGCCGTTGTGGCTGGGTTCGATCAAGTCCAACATCGGGCACACCCAGGCGGCCGCCGGTGTCGCGGGCGTCATCAAGATGGTGCAGGCGATGCGCCACGGCGTCATGCCGCGCTCGCTGCACGCCACCACGCCCTCGCGCCACGTGGACTGGGAGTCCGGCGCCGTGAGCGTGCTGACGGCACAGCAGGAGTGGACGCCCGAGCCGGAACGGCCGCGGCGTTCCGCGGTGTCGTCCTTCGGCATCAGCGGCACCAACGCGCATGTGATTCTCGAAGCGGCGCCGGTGGCGGAGGAAGCGCCGTCGGCGGCTGAGCCGGTGGTGCGGGATGGCGGTGCCCTGCCGTGGGTCCTGTCGGGCCGGAGCGAGGCGGCGCTTGCGGAGCAGGCGGCTCGGCTCCTTGCCCGGGTCGGCGAGGGTGCCGAACTTGATCCGCGGGATGTGGGGTTCACGCTGGCGGCGGGGCGCGCGGTGCTTGAGCACCGGGCGGTTGTGCTTGGCGGCGGGGTGGATGAACTCGCGGCCGGGCTTGGGGAGTTGGCTGCCGGGCGGCCGGCTTCAGAGGTTGTCGCGGGGCGTGCCGCGCCCTCCGGTGGTGTGGTGTTTGTGTTCCCGGGTCAGGGTTCGCAGTGGGTTGGTATGGCGCGTGAACTTCTGGAGTTTTCGCCGGTGTTCGCGGGGCGGATGGCGGAGTGTGCTGCCGCTTTGGATCCGTACGTGGATGGCTGGTCGCTGCTGGATGTCGTGCGGGAAGGTGACGAGGAGGCGTTCCGGCGGGTTGATGTGGTGCAGCCGGTGTTGTTCGCGGTGATGGTGTCGCTGGCTGAGTTGTGGCGGTCGTTGGGGGTGCGGCCTGCTGCGGTGGTGGGGCATTCGCAGGGTGAGATCGCGGCCGCGTGTGTCGCTGGTGGTCTGTCGCTGGAGGATGCGGCGCGGGTCGTGGCGTTGCGCAGTCGCGCGATTCTGCGGCTGTCGGGTCGCGGCGGGATGGTGTCTGTCCTGGCGCCCGAGGAGCGGGTGGTGGGCCGTCTGTCGGACGGGCTGCAGATCGCTGTGGTGAACGGTCCCGAGCAGGTCGTGGTGTCCGGTGCTCCGGACGAGCTGGACGCTCTGATGGCCGGGTGTGAGGCCGACGGGATTCAGGCGCGTCGTATCGCGGTGGATTACGCCTCGCACTCGCCGCAGGTCGAGGACTTGAAGGCCGAGCTGCTGGACGTGCTCGGTGGGATCGAGCCGCGTACGGGTCAAGTCCCGCTGTTCTCAACGGTGTCGGGTGAGGCGATCGACACGGCCACGATGGACGCTGAGTACTGGTTCACCAACCTCCGTCAGACCGTCCGCTTCGACGCGGCGCTGACGTCGCTCCTGGAGGCCGGGCACCGCGTCTTCGTCGAGGCGAGCCCGCACCCCGTACTGGCGGGTGCGGTCACCCAGGCCGCGGAGGGAAGCGGCGTCGACGGTGTGACCGCGGTCGGCACTCTCCGGCGTGAAGAGGGCGAAGAGGCACGGCTGTTGCAGAACCTGGCCGAGGTGTTCGTGGCCGGGGTGGACGTGGACTGGTCGGCGTGGCTCCAGGGTGGGCGGCTCGTGGAGTTGCCGACGTACGCCTTCCAGCGGCGTCGTCACTGGTTGGCTGCGGGCCGGTCCGTCGTGGACGCGGCCGGGCTCGGGCTGAATGCGACCGGGCATCCGCTGCTCGGCGCCGCCGTGCGCCTCGCCTCGCAGGACGGGCTCGTCCTGACCGGTCAGCTGTCGTTGCACACCCATGCGTGGCTTGAGGACCACGCGGTCTTCGGCACGGTCATCCTGCCGGGCACCGCCTTCGTCGAGCTGGCGTTGCACGCCGGTGGCGAGGTCGGCTGCGGGGTGCTTGCGGAGCTGACGCTTGAGCGGCCGCTGGTGCTTGCGCCGGAAGCGGTGGTCGCGGTGCAGGTGTCGGTGGGCGTCCCTGATGAGGCGGGGCACCGGTCCGTCGCCGTGCACTCGCGCGTCCAGGGCGCCGACGAGGACGCGGGGCCCGAGTGGGTCCGGCATGCCGTGGGTGTGCTGGTGGCCGAGCCCGTGGTGGCGGAGGAGGAGCGGCTGGAGGGTGCCTGGCCGCCCGCCGGTGCTCAGCGGGTCGACGTCGACGACACGTACGAGCTGCTTGCCGGGGTGGGATACGGATACGGGCCGGTGTTCCAGGGCCTGCACGCCGTGTGGAGCGCGGGCGAAGAGCTGTTCGCCGAGGTGCGGTTGCCGGCCGAGGCCGATGAGTTCGGTGTCCACCCGGCGCTGCTCGACGCCGCGCTGCATCCGCTCCTCGACGGCGAGCTGTGGGTGCCGTTCTCCTGGAGCGGGGTGCGGCTGCACTCGGTGGGCGCCGCGGCGCTGCGGGTGCGGTTGTCGCGGCGGACCGACGGTTCCGTGCGGCTCGCGGCGTTCGACGGTGCCGGGCTGCCGGTGGTGACCGTGGACGAGCTGCGGTTGCAGCGGATGTCGCGGGAGCAGCTGGGCTCGGCGGTGGCCGGAGATCCGTTGTACGAGGTGCGGTGGACCGATGTGCCGGTGCCGGACGCCTCTGGGGGCGTGCTGCCGGAGGTCGTGGTCGAGTACGTCGAGCCTGGTGGGGACGTCCGTACGAGCGTGGCCGAGGTTCTTGGGGCGGTCCAGCGGTTCCTGGCCGAAGCGGCCGACGGTGACGGGCGGCTGGCCTTCGTCACCCGGGGTTCGGTCATGGCGGAGCCGGATCCGGCCACCGCGGCGGTGTGGGGTCTGCTGCGTTCCGCGCAGGCCGAGTACCCCGGACGCATGGTGGTCGTGGATGTGCCCGTCGCCGGGGACGCCGATGCCGCCGTGGCGCTGGCTCTCGCTTCCGGGGAGCCTCAAGTCGCCCTCTGTGACGGGCGGTTGTGCGCGCCGAGGCTGGTCACCGTCGCCCCGGAGGCGGCGACCGCGACGGACTTCAAGCCGGACGGCACCGTACTGATCACCGGCGCGAGCGGGGCGCTGGGTCAGCTGGTGGCCCGGCATCTGGTCGCCGAGTACGGGGTGCGGCATCTGCTGCTGGTCAGCCGTCGCGGCGCCGAGGGCTCGGAGGAGCTGGCAGCCGAGCTGACCGAGGCGGGTGCGACGGTGGGATTCGCCGCCTGCGATGTGGCGGACCGTGCGGGTCTTTCGGCGGCGCTCACCGGCATTCCCGCCGAGCACCCGCTGACCGCCGTGATCCACGCGGCGGGCGTACTCGACGACGGAATCATCACCGCGCTGACGCCCGAGCAGATCGACAGGGTGATGCGGCCGAAGGTCGACGGCGCACGGCTGCTCGACGAGCTGACGCGAGACGCCGATCTGGATCTGGCCGCCTTCGTGCTGTTCTCGTCGGCGGCGGGTGTGATGGGCACGGCCGGGCAGGGCAACTATGCCGCGGCCAACGCCTTCCTGGACGCGCTCGCCCACCAGCGCCGGGCCGAAGGCCTGCAGGCCACCTCCATGGCATGGGGTCTGTGGACCAGTGACAGCGCGATGACCGCGCACCTGGACGACGCCGACCTCGCCCGGCTGTCGCGCAGCGGCCTGGGTTCGATGACGACCTCCCAGGGCCTGGCCCTCTTTGACGCGGCTCTCGCCGCCGATCGGGCGACCGTCGTCCCGGCCCGCCTCGACCTGCCCGCCCTGCGCAACCGGGCGGCGCAGGACAACCTGCCCGCGGTCTTCAAGTCCCTGGTCAGGGCTCCCGTACGCCGTGCGGTGGCGCCCAGCGCGGAGGAGGCCTCGTCCTGGGCCGGCCGGATGGCTGCCCTGGACGACGCCGACCGTGCGGCGGTGCTGCTCGAACTCGTGGGCGCGCAGGTGTCGTTGGTCCTCGGCCATGGCTCGGCGTCCTCGGTGGAGGCCGATCGCGCCTTCCGCGACCTGGGCTTCGACTCGCTGACCGGGCTTGAGCTGCGGCAGCGGCTGCAGAGCGCAACAGGCCTGCGGCTGCCGTCCACGCTCGTCTTCGACTACCCGACACTGACCGCGCTGGCCGGCTTCCTGGAGGAGCAGGTCCAGGGCACCGCCACCGGTTCCGCCGCTCCCGTGGCGGTGGTGGCCGCCACGGACGACGACCCGGTCGTCATCGTCGGCATGGCCTGCCGGCTGCCCGACGGGATCGACTCGCCGCAGGCGCTCTGGCAGGCGACGCTCGACGGCGTCGACGCGATCACCGAGTTCCCCGCCGACCGAGGCTGGGACCTGGCGGGCCTCTACGACCCCGACCCGGGCCACCTCGGCACGAGCTACTCCCGCCGGGGCGGATTCCTGGCCGGTGCCGGTGACTTCGACGCGGAGTTCTTCGGCATCAGCCCGCGCGAGGCCGCCGCGATGGACCCGCAGCAGCGGCTCCTCCTGGAGACGGCGTGGGAGGCCCTGGAGCGGACGGGCATCGACCCGACCTCGCTGCGGGGCAGCAGGACCGGAGTCTTCGCAGGCCTGATGTACCACGACTACGGCTCCTGGCTCGGGGAGGCGACCGAGGACGTCGAGGGCCTGCTGATCACCGGCAACAGCGGTGGTGTCGCCTCGGGACGCATCTCATATCAACTGGGCCTGGAAGGGCCCGCGTTGACGGTGGACACGGCGTGCTCGTCGTCGCTTGTCGCGCTGCACCTGGCGGCGCAGGCGCTGCGCAACGGGGAGTGCTCGCTTGCGTTGGCCGGTGGTGTGACGGTGATGTCGACGCCGACGACGTTCGTCGAGTTCTCCCGCCAGCGGGCGATGTCGGTGGACGGTCGCTGCAAGGCGTTCTCGGACGACGCCGACGGTGCGGGCTGGTCGGAGGGTGTCGGCCTGCTCGTGGTCGAGCGGCTCTCCGATGCGCGTCGCAACGGACACCAGGTCCTGGCCGTCGTACGCGGGTCGGCGGTGAACCAGGACGGTGGCAGCAACGGCCTGACCGCGCCGAACGGTCCGTCCCAGCAGCGCGTCATCCGGGATGCGCTGGCCAGCGCACGCCTGACGTCGGCGGATGTCGATGTGGTCGAGGCGCACGGCACGGGCACGTCGCTGGGCGACCCGATCGAGGCGCAGGCGCTGCTCGCGACGTACGGTCAAGGACGCGACGAGGAACGGCCGTTGTGGCTCGGCTCGGTGAAGTCCAACATCGGTCACACGCAGGCCGCGGCGGGCGTCGCGGGCATCATCAAGATGGTCCAGGCGATGCGATACGGCACCATGCCGCGCACCCTGCACGCATCCACCCCCTCCCGCCACGTCGACTGGACCGCGGGCCAGGTCAAGCTCCTCACGGAGAACCAGCCGTGGCCGGAGAGCGACCGCCCGCGCAGGTCGGGTGTGTCCTCCTTCGGTATCGGCGGGACGAACGCGCACGTGGTCCTGGAGGCCGCCCCGGTCGAGGAGCCGACATCGGACGATGAAGCCGTTCCCGCCCTGCCGGAAGCGCCCGCCGTGGTGGACGCGCCGACGGTCCCGTGGGTCCTTTCGGGCCGGAGCGAGGCGGCGCTCGCGGAGCAGGCGGCTCGGCTCCTTGCCCGGGTCGGCGAGGGTGCCGAACTCGATCCGCGGGATGTGGGGTTCACGCTGGCGGAGGGGCGCGCGGTGCTTGAGCACCGGGCGGTTGTGCTTGGCGCCGACGACACCGAACTGACGGCGGAACTCGCGGAGTTGGCGGCCGGTCGTGCGGCGACGGGTGTCGTCGCGGGGCGTGCCACGCCCTCCGGTGGTGTGGTGTTTGTGTTCCCGGGTCAGGGTTCGCAGTGGGTTGGCATGGCGCGTGAACTCCTGGAGTTTTCGCCGGTGTTCGCGGGGCGGATGGCGGAGTGTGCTGCCGCTTTGGATCCGTACGTGGATGGCTGGTCGCTTCTCGATGTCGTGCGGGAAGGTGACGAGGAGGCCTTCCGGCGGGTTGATGTGGTGCAGCCGGTGTTGTTCGCGGTGATGGTGTCGCTGGCCGAGCTGTGGCGGTCGCTGGGTGTGCGTCCTGCTGCCGTGGTCGGGCACTCCCAGGGTGAGATCGCGGCCGCGTGTGTCGCGGGCGGTCTGTCGCTGGAGGATGCGGCGCGGGTCGTGGCGTTGCGGAGCCGCGCGATCCTGAGGCTGTCGGGCCGTGGCGGCATGGTGTCCGTCCTGGCCCCCGAGGCGCAGGTCGTCGGCCGTCTGTCGGACGGCCTGCAGATCGCGGTGGTCAACGGTCCCGAGCAGGTCGTGGTGTCCGGTGCTCCGGACGAGCTGGACGCGCTGATGGTCGGGTGTGAGGCCGACGGGATTCAGGCGCGTCGTATCGCGGTGGATTACGCCTCGCACTCGCCGCAGGTCGAGGACTTGAAGGCCGAACTGCTGGACGTACTCGATGGGATCGAGCCGCGCACGGGTCAAGTCCCTCTCTTTTCAACGGTGTCGGGTGAGCTGATCGACACGGCGTCGATGGATGCGGAGTACTGGTTCACCAACCTCCGCCAGACCGTCCGCTTCGACGCGGCGCTGGACTCGCTGCTTGAGACCGGACACCGCGTCTTCGTCGAGTCCAGCCCCCACCCCGTCCTGTCAGGCGCCGTCACCCAGGCCGCCGAGGGCGCGGGCACGGCCGGTGTGACCGCGGTGGGCACCCTCCGTCGTGGTGAGGACGAGCGGGCGCGTCTGCTGCGCAGTCTGGCCGAGGTGTTCGTGGCCGGGGTGGACGTGGACTGGTCGCCGTGGCTCCAGGGTGGGCGGCTCGTGGAGTTGCCGACGTACGCCTTCCAGCGGCGTCGTCACTGGCTGCCCGCCGGGCGGTCCGTGGTGGACGCGGCCGGGCTTGGGCTGCACCCGGCCGGGCATCCGCTGCTCGGCGCGGCCGTGCGCCTCGCGGGCGGCGACGACAGCATCGTCCTCACCGGACGGATTTCCCGGGCCACGCACCCCTGGCTGGAGGATCACGCCGTCTTCGGCACGGTGCTGCTCCCCGGAACCGCCTTTGTGGAGATGGCACTTCGCGCAGGCGACGAGGCCGGCTGCCAGGTGCTTGAGGAGCTGACGCTTGAGCGGCCGCTGGTCCTTGCGCCGGACGCGCTGGTGGCGGTGCAGGTGTCGGTTGGGGTCCCGGACGATGCGGGGCGGCGGTCCGTGGCCGTGCACTCCCGCGTCCAGGACGCGGAAACGGGCACCGGCACGGGCACGGGCCTGGAGTGGGTCCGGCACGCCGTGGGTGTGCTGGCCGCGGGTCCCGTGGCGGCGGAGGAGCGTCTCGACGGTGCGTGGCCGCCCGCCGGTGGTCGGCGCGTGGACGCGTCCGATGCGTACGAGCTGCTTGCCGGCCTGGGGTATGGGTACGGTCCCGCATTCCGTGGCCTGCGGGCGCTGTGGCGGGACGGCGACGAGATGTACGCCGAGGTCCAACTGCCCGTGGAACCCGACGCGTTCGGCGTTCACCCGGCACTCCTCGATGCCGCGCTGCATCCGCTGCCGTCGGGTGACATGAAGGTGCCGTTCTCCTGGAGCGGGGTGCGGCTGCACTCGGTGGGTGCGTCCGCCGTGCGGGTCCGTCTGTCGCCGTGTGGTGACGGGGCCGTACGCGTGGCGGTGTTCGACGGTGCCGGGCTGCCGGTGGTGACCGTGGACGAGCTGCGGTTGCAGCCGATGTCGCAGGAGCAGCTGGGCTCGGCGGTGGCCGCCGACCCGCTGTTCGAGGTGCGGTGGACCGATGTGCCGGTGCCGGACGCATCGGGAGGCATGCCGTCGGAGGTCGTCATCGAGCACGTCGAGCCCGGCGGTGACGTCCGTACGAGCGTGGCGGCAGTCCTCGACTCGGTCCAGCGGTTCCTGGCCGAAGCGGCCGACAGCGACGCGCGGCTGGCCTTCGTCACCCGGGGCTCGGTCATGGCGGAGCCCGACCCGTCCACCGCGGCCGTATGGGGTCTGCTGCGTTCCGCGCAGGCCGAGCACCCAGGACGCATGGTCGTCGTCGACACGGCGGAAGACGGGAACCCGCAGGACGCCGTAGCGCTGGCCCTTGCTTCCGGAGAGCCTCAAGTGGCCCTCCGTGACGGGTGGTTGTGCGTGCCGAGGCTGGTCACCGTCGCCCCGGAAGCGGCGTCAGCCCCGGACTTCAAGCCGGACGGCACCGTACTGATCACCGGTGCGGGCGGCGCGCTCGGCAAGCTGGTGGCCCGGCATCTGGTCGCCGAGTACGGCGTGCGGCATCTGCTGCTGGTCAGCCGTCGCGGCGCCGAGGGCTCGGAGGAGCTGGTCGCCGAGCTGGCGGATGCGGGCGCGTCGGTGGCCTTCGCCGCCTGCGATGTGGCGGACCGTGCGGGTCTTTCGGCGGCGCTCACCGGCATTCCCGCCGAGCACCCGCTGACCGCCGTGATCCACGCGGCGGGCGTACTCGACGACGGCATCGTCACCGCCCTGACCCCCGAACGCCTCGACACGGTGATGCGGCCCAAGGTCGACGGCGCCCTGCTCCTGGACGAGTTGACCCGGGATCTGGATCTGGATCTGGCCGCCTTCGTGCTGTTCTCGTCCGCGGCCGGGGTGATGGGCACGGCCGGGCAGGGCAACTACGCGGCCGCCAATGCCTTCCTGGACGCGCTCGCCCACCAGCGCCGGGCCGCCGGGCTGCAGGCCACCTCCATGGCGTGGGGTCTGTGGACCAGTGACAGTGCGATGACCGCGCACCTGGACGACGCCGACCTGGCCCGGCTCACCCGTGGTGGTCTCGCGCCGATGTCGCCGGCTCAGGGCCTAGCGCTCTTCGACGCGGCTCTGGCCGCCGACCGGGCCACGCTGTTCCCGGCCCGCCTCGACCTGCCCGCCCTGCGCAACCAGGCGGCGCAGGAGAGCCTGCCCGCCGTCTTCAAGTCCCTGGTCCGGGCACCGGCCCGCCGTGCGGCGGCCGTCGGTGACGGGCAGGCGTCGTCGTGGGCCGCGGACATGGCCGCCCTGGACGACACCGACCGCACCGCAGCGCTGCTCGAACTCGTGGGCGCGCAGGTGTCGTTGGTCCTCGGCCATGGCTCCGCATCCTCCGTTGACGCCGACCGTGCCTTCCGCGACCTGGGCTTCGACTCGCTGACCGGGCTTGAGCTGCGGCAGCGGCTGCAGAGCGCGACAGGTCTGCGGCTGCCGTCCACGCTGGTCTTCGACTACCCGACGCTGAGCACCCTGGTGGGCTTCATCGGCGAGCAGGTACAGGGCACCGCGACGGGGCCGACGAGCCCCGTGCAGGTCGGCGCGGCCACGGACGACGACCCGATCGTCATCGTCGGCATGGCCTGCCGGCTGCCCGACGGGATCGACTCGCCACAGGAGCTGTGGCAGGCGGCCCTCGACGGCGTCGACGCGACCGGCGAGTTCCCCGCCGACCGCGGCTGGGACCTGGCGGGCCTCTACGACCCCGACCCCGATCACCCCGGTACGACGTACTCCCGTCGCGGTGGCTTCCTCACCGGAGCGGGCGACTTCGACGCCGAGTTCTTCGGGATCAGCCCGCGCGAGGCGACGGCGATGGACCCGCAGCAGCGGCTGCTCGTGGAGACCGCGTGGGAGGCCCTGGAGCGGACCGGCATCGACCCGACCTCGCTGCGGGGCAGCAGGACCGGTGTCTTCGCCGGTCTGATGCCGATGGAGTACGGACCGCCGCTGTACGAGCCGATCGAGGGCATGGACGGCTTCCGCATGCTCGGCAACTCGTCGAGCGTGGCGTCGGGCCGCATCTCCTACCTCCTCGGCCTTGAGGGCCCGGCGATGACGGTGGACACCGCCTGCTCGTCGTCCCTTGTCGCACTGCATCTGGCGGCGCAGGCCCTGCGCAACGGCGAGTGCAGCCTCGCCCTTGCCGGTGGTGTGACGGTGATGTCGACGCCGACCACGTTCGTGGAGTTCTCCCGGCAGCGGGCGATGTCTCCCGACGGCCGCTGCAAGGCGTTCTCCGACGACGCCGACGGTGCGGGCTGGTCGGAGGGTGTCGGCCTGCTCGTGGTCGAGCGGCTCTCCGACGCGCGTCGCAACGGACACCCGGTCCTGGCCGTCGTACGCGGCTCGGCGGTCAACCAGGACGGCGGCAGCAACGGCCTGACCGCCCCCAACGGCCCCTCGCAGCAGCGCGTCATCCGGGATGCGCTGAGCAGTGCGCGGCTGACATCGGCCGACGTGGACGTCGTGGAAGGACACGGCACCGGCACGTCCCTCGGTGACCCCATCGAGGCTCAGGCGCTGCTCGCCACGTACGGCCAAGGGCGCGACGAGGAACGGCCGTTGTGGCTCGGCTCGGTGAAGTCCAACATCGGTCACACGCAGGCCGCGGCGGGCGTCGCGGGCATCATCAAGATGGTGTACGCGATGCGGTACGGCGTCATGCCGCGCACCCTGCACGCGTCCACGCCCTCGCGCCACGTCGACTGGGAGTCCGGCGCCGTCAGCGTGCTGACGGAGCATCAGGAGTGGCCCGAGCTCGACCGGCCGCGCCGCTCGGCGGTCTCGTCGTTCGGCATCAGCGGGACCAACGCGCACGTCATCCTCGAAGCCGCGCCCGAGGACACCGAGACGCCAGAACAGGAGCGGGAGCAGGCGCCGGACGTGCCGGTGATCCCCTGGGCGCTGTCGGCGAAGACCCCCGCCGGAGTGCGGCGGCAGGCCGCACGGCTGCTCGCGCGGATCACCGAAGACCCCGGACTCGACCCCCGGGACGTCGGATACACCCTCGCGGCGGGTCGCGCGCTGATGGAGCACCGGGCCGTGGTCCTCGGCGCCGGGCGCGACGAGCTGACCGGCGGTCTCGCCGCCGTCGCCCGGGGCGATGAGACGCCGGGCGCCGTCGTCGGATCGGCCCGCGCCGCCGGACCGGGCGGGCTCGCGCTCGTCTTCTCCGGACAGGGCTCGCAGCGGGCCGGAATGGGCCGCGAACTGCACGGGCTCTACCCGGTGTTCGCCGAGGCCTTCGACGCCGTGTGCGCCGCCGTGGACGAGCACCTCGACGGGCACGCCGAACACCCGCTGCGCGACGTCGTGTTCGCCCCCGCCGAATCCCCGCTCGCCCCGCTGCTCCAGCAGAGCATGTACACGCAGACCGGCCTGTTCGCGCTTGAGGTCGCGCTCCTCGCCCTGCTGAGGGAATGGGGGGTCACACCCGACTACGTCATGGGCCACTCCCTGGGCGAGATCACTGCGGCGTACGCGGCGGACGTGCTCTCGCTGGCCGACGCGTGCGCCCTCGTCGCGGCGCGCGGCCGGCTGATGCAGGCCCTGCCGGAGGGCGGGGCGATGGTCGCCCTCGCCGTCGACGAGCGGACGGCCCACGCGTACATCGAGCAGGCCGGACTGGAAGGCCAGGTCGGGATCGCCGCCGTCAACGGCCCCGAGGCCGTGGTGGTTTCGGGCGACGAGTTGGCGGCGGATGCTGTCGCCGGGCACTTCCGTGCCGCCGGGCACCGGGTGCGCCGCCTCTCCGTGTCGCACGCGTTCCACTCGCACCGCATGGACGCGATGCTCGACGATTTCGCCGACGTGCTGGAAGGTCTGTCCTTCCAGGCGCCGAAGATCCCCGTGGTCTCGAACGTCACCGGCGGCCCGGTCGACCCCGAGCGTCTGCGCACCCCGCAGTACTGGGTGGAGCACGTCCGCGGGGCCGTACGCTTCGCCGACGGCGTCCGGC
>NZ_JBHYIG010000219.1:0-16821 GCF_042740015.1 Streptomyces sp. NPDC059037 | reverse complement strand
GATGATCGGTGCTCTCGGAGAAGAGCAGTGCTCTGCCGCCGGGGGGGGCGGCACCCCCGACGGGAAAAGGGGGGGGGCCCGCCCGGAGGCCCAGGTGTGGGGGGCGCCCCCCCCCCGCGCGGGGGGGCGCCCCCCGCGCCCCGCGCCCCCCGGCGCCCACTCGCTCCTGGCCTTCATCTCACGGGTCGGCGGCTGGCTCGACACCCGCCCGGTCGGCGACGGCTCCCGGATCCTCGCCGTGGCGGAGCCCGCGGTGGTCAGGGCGGCCCTCGTCTACGCCCTGAAGGCGCCCCCGTCGACGTACTGGAACATCGACGTCCGCCCCCTGTCGACGGTCACCCTGACCGGGCACGGCGGCCGCTGGAACCTGCGGATCGCGGGCGAGGGGGAGAGCGCCGCCGCGGTGTAGCGCGGTCAGTCCTGCCGCTGCCGGGTGTACTCGGTGGTGAGGATCAGGTCCTTGGCCGGGCCCGCGACCCGCCAGCGCGTCCACCAGTGGTCCTCGTCGTACACCTCGAATTCGCCCCGGTAGAGGTCGAGCGCGCACGGATGGTCGGTGCGGTGCCGGCCGGTGCGCAGGTCCAGGCCGTGGAAGGGGCGCCCGTCGGCGAAGCGGACGTCCGCGGTGCCGGGCTCTTCGCCGGGCAGGAAACGCAGGGTGCGCTCGGCGGGGCGTGCGGTGCCCTGCCAGGTGAAGGTGCCCGACTCGTGGTGCACCAGGCCACCGTCCGCCCGGCTGAAGACCGTCGCCCCCGAGAAGTGCCCCTCAGCGTTGCCCGCCAGGTCCCGCGCCGTCCGCTCCACCTGCCAGGTGCCGGCCAGATACGCCAGTACGTCGGGTACGCCGTACGGCTCAGCTGCTTCATCCGGAAAGGGCATGCCCCGCAGGCTACGCGGGGCCACACCGGGGATGTCTACTTGTCGACGAACGTGAGGCTGCCCTCGTCGTACCGCGTCCCGGCGACCGCGCCCGCCGGTGCCGCCGCGTCGATCGCGGTGAGCTCGTCGGGGGAGAGTTCGAGGGTGGCGGCGGCCAGGTTCTCCGTGAGGTACTTCTCCCGGCGGGTGCCCGGGATCGGCACCACGTCGTCCCCGCGGTGCTGCACCCAGGCCAGGGCGAGCTGCCCGGCGGTGACGCCCTTCTTGGCGGCGATTTCCTCCAGGGCCTCGACGACGGCCAGGTTCCGCTCCAGGTTCCCGTCGGCGAACCGCGGCTGACCGCGCCGCATGTCGCCTTCCTGCAGGGCGTCGGTCGAGGTGTAGCGCCCGGTCAGGAAGCCGCGGCCGAGCGGCGAGAAGGGCACGAGCCCGATGCCGAGCTCCCGGCAGACGGGGGCGATCTCCTCCTCGAGGTCCCGGGTCCACAGCGACCACTCGCTCTGCAGCGCGGCGATCGGATGCACGGCGTGCGCCTTCCGGATGGTCCGCGCGCTCGCCTCGGAGAGCCCGAGGTGGCGCACCTTCCCGGCCTCGACGAGCTCGGCCATCGCGCCGACGGTCTCCTCGATCGGCACGCTCCGGTCCACGCGGTGCAGGTAGTACAGGTCGATGTGGTCGACGCCGAGGCGCCGCAGCGACGCGTCACACGCCTCTCGTACGTAGGCCGCGTCGCCCCGGATCCGCGTCGGCTCGCCGAGCTTGTTGGCGAAGCCGAACTTCGTGGCGAGGACGGCGTCGTCACGCCGCCCGGCCAGGGCACGGCCGATCAGCTCCTCGTTGTGGCCGTTGCCGTAGAAGTCGGACGTGTCAAGGAGGGTGACGCCGAGGTCGAGCGCACGGTGGATGGTCGCGATGGACTGGGTGTCGTCCGAGGCGCCGTAAGCGTGACTCATCCCCATGCAGCCGAGTCCCTGCGCCGAGACGGTGAGTGCGCCGAGACGGCGCGTGGGAAGGGTGGTCATGCCGGTACCTCCAGGTGGAGCAAGGTGGACGTCTCCGACCTTAGGAGTTGGAGTCGACTCCAAGTCAAGGCGATTAAGCGGTGGTTGCCGTGCTCAGGCCTGGTCGGCCGCCTTGTGCAGCTCCGCCACGACGATCTTCTTCATGCCGAGCATGGCCTTCATGGCGCGCTGCGCCCGCCCCGCGTCCGGGTCGGCAAGGAGCTTGACCAGGTCCTGGGGAACGACCTGCCAGGACAGTCCGAACTTGTCCTTGAGCCAGCCGCACGGGCCTTCCTCGCCGCCCTCGGAGAGCTTCGTCCAGTAGTGGTCGACCTCTTCCTGGTCGGCACAGTCGATGCTGAGGGAGACCGCCTCGTTGAAGGTGAACTCGGGGCCGCCGTTGAGCGCCAGGTACGGCTGCCCGTCGAGCACGAATTCGACGGTCAGCACGGTCCCGGCCGGTCGCGGGCCGGCCTCGCCGTAGTGGGAGACATGCGTGATCTTCGAGTTCGGGAAGACCGACACATAGAACTTGGCGGCTTCCTCACCCTGTGTGTCGAACCAGAGGTTGGGCGTGATGCGGGGCATGGCTCTCTCCTGTCGCTCGGGTCTGTCTGCCTCTGCTGGTCTGTCTGCCTCTACTGACCGTGCCCCCTACGGAAACTCATCGCTGCGACGGGGACCGGATGGGTGGCCCAGCGCGGTGACTGTGCCTGCGGAATATGCCGATTCCGCGTATAATGGCGTCTACTTCGAGCTATGAGCCGGTTGTCGTGTACGTCGAGCCCGTGTGCGTCACATGTCATAGCCCGGGCGCTCGCCAAGTGAACAGTGCGCCGGGCCGTGGGCCCGCTCGATCCCTAGGGTGTCTGCCGCTCCGCGCGCGGCCGGCGCCCCTTTCTCATGCGTGCGCCAAGAGGTGAATCCCCATGAGACGCATACTGCTCCTCATCTCGGCCGTGCTGCTGGGTCTGGGAACCGTATTCGCTCCCGGTGCCTTTGCCGGCAGTCCCCACTTCGTATCGGTCGACGCCCAGCGCTCCGGCAACAGCCTGACCATCTCCGGCAAGGAAGCGGGGCTCGGCAACGAGACCCAGGTCGACATCCAAGTGAGCGCCACCGCCAACTGCATCAACCCCGGCGGCCATGGCCCCAAGGCTGCCAACAAGCAGTCCGTGAGCAACGAGGGCACCTTCCCGGTCCAGAACGGCAAGGCCGTGTTCACCCTGACGGTCACTGCCTCGTTCCAGCCCGAATGCAGTCCTCCCATGACGGTGACCTTCACCAACGTCGTGGTTGCTGACGTCGAACACGGTGTCGTCGCCAAGGTGCCCGGCACCTTCTAGTCGCTCTCGCGGCACCTCTCCCGAGGCGGCCCGTGCAGCGACCCCGCTCGCGGGTCGCGGTCTATGCCGTGCGTTGCATAAACGTGCAGCGAGACGTATAGTCATGCCATCCAAGAGGAGGGTTCCATGGCGGTACGCGCAGCAGTGGCAGGGGCAAGTGGGTACGCGGGCGGTGAGCTTTTGCGTCTGCTGCTCGTCCACCCCGAGGTGGAGATCGGCGCCCTGACCGCCAACTCGAACGCGGGGCAGCGCCTGGGCACGCTCCAGCCGCATCTGCTCCCGCTCGCCGACCGCGTCCTGGAGCCGACCACCACCGAGGTCCTCGCCGGTCAGGGCCGGCGGCATGATGTGGTCTTTCTGGCCCTGCCCCACGGGCAGTCCGCGGCCGTCGCCGAGCAGCTCGGCCCTGACGTCCTCGTCGTCGACATGGGCGCCGACTTCCGGCTGAAGGACGCGGGGGACTGGGAGAAGTTCTACGGCAGCGAGCACGCCGGTACGTGGCCCTATGGGCTGCCCGAACTGCCGGGCGCCCGCGCGGCGTTGGAGGGGTCCAGGCGCATCGCGGTGCCCGGTTGCTATCCGACGGCCGTCTCGCTCGCGCTCTTCCCGGCGTACGCGGCGGACCTCGTCGAGGCCGAAGCGGTGATCGTGGCGGCGTCCGGCACCTCTGGAGCGGGCAAGGCGGCCAAGCCGCACCTGCTTGGCTCGGAGGTCATGGGGAACATGTCGCCGTACGGAGTCGGGGGCGTGCACCGGCACACACCCGAGATGATCCAGAACCTCTCCGCCGCCGCGGGCACCCCCGTCTCGGTCTCCTTCACGCCGACCCTCGCCCCGATGCCGCGCGGCATCCTCGCCACCTGCAGCGCGAAGGCGAAGGCCGGCGTCACCGCCGCATCCGTCCGGGCCGCGTACGAAAAGGCCTTCGCCGACGAGCCGTTCGTCCACCTCCTGCCCGAGGGGCAGTGGCCCGCGACCGCCGCCGTGTACGGCTCGAACGCCGTGCAGATCCAGGTCGCGTACGACGAGGCGGCGGGGCGCGTCATCGTGATCGGCGCCATCGACAACCTCACCAAGGGCACCGCGGGTGGCGCCCTGCAGAGCATGAACATCGCCCTCGGCCTCGACGAGGCCACCGGGCTCACTACGATCGGAGTCGCGCCGTGAGTGTGACGGCAGCCAAGGGATTCACGGCCGCGGGCATCGCCGCCGGGATCAAGCAGAACGGCAACCCGGACCTGGCCCTCGTGGTCAACACCGGGCCCCGCCTGGCCGCAGCGGGCGTCTTCACCTCCAACCGCGTCAAGGCCGCCCCCGTCCTCTGGTCGGAGCAGGTGCTCAAGGGCGGCCTGGTCTCCGCCGTCATCCTCAACTCCGGTGGCGCCAACGCCTGCACGGGCCCGCAGGGCTTCCAGGACACGCACGCCACCGCGGAGAAGGTCGCCGAGGTGCTCGACGGCGTGAACGCCGGCGAGGTCGCCGTCGCGTCGACCGGACTCATCGGCGTCACGCTGCCCATGGACAAGCTGCTGCCGGGCGTCGAGACGGCCGCCGGTGAACTCTCCGCGCACGGCGGCGAGAAGGCCGCCATCGCCATCAAGACCACCGACAGCGTGCACAAGACCTCCGTCGTCACCAAGGACGGCTGGACGGTCGGCGGCATGGCCAAGGGCGCGGGCATGCTCGCGCCGGGCCTCGCCACGATGCTCGTCGTCCTCACCACCGACGCCGACCTGGAGGCCGACGTCCTGGACCGGGCGCTGCGGGACGCCACCCGGCTCACCTTCGACCGGGTCGACTCCGACGGCTGCATGTCGACCAACGACACGGTGCTCCTTCTCGCCTCGGGCGCGGCCCAAGTCACCCCGGAGTACGCCGAGTTCGCCGATGCCGTGCGCGAGGTCTGCGACGACCTGGGGCGGCAGCTGATCGGTGACGCCGAGGGTGCCAGCAAGGACATCAAGGTCGAGGTCGTGAACGCGGCGAGCGAGGCCGACGCCGTCGAGGTCGGCCGGTCCATCGCCCGCAACAACCTCCTCAAGTGCGCCCTGCACGGCGAGGACCCCAACTGGGGCCGGGTGCTCTCCGCGATCGGCACCACGTCCGCCGCCTTCGAGCCCGACCTGCTGAACGTCGCCATCAACGGCGTCTGGGTCTGCAAGAACGGCTCCGTCGGCGAGGACCGCGAGCTGGTCGACATGCGCTACCGGGAGGTCGTCATCACCGCCGACCTGGCCGCGGGCGACGAGACCGCCACGATCTGGACCAACGACCTCACCGCCGACTACGTCCACGAGAACAGCGCGTACTCGTCATGAGCAAGGACAGCGGGAGCCAGCCCACCGCCCGGAAGCACACCGCCCTGCCCAAGGCGCAGATCCTCATCGAGGCGCTGCCCTGGCTGACCCGGCACCGCGGCAAGACCGTCGTCATCAAGTTCGGCGGCAACGCCATGATCGACGAGGAGCTGAAGGCCGCCTTCGCGCAGGACGTCGTCTTCCTGCACCACGCGGGCCTCAGGCCCGTCGTGGTGCACGGCGGCGGACCGCAGATCAGCAAGGCCCTCGACCGGCACGGCATCGTCAGCGAGTTCAAGGCCGGCCTGCGCGTCACCACCGAGGACGCCATGGACGTCGTACGCATGGTGCTCGCCGGACAGGTGCAGCGCGAGCTCGTCGGCCTGCTCAACCGGCACGGCCCGCTCGCCGTCGGCCTCACCGGCGAGGACGCGCACACCATCACCGCCACCAAGCACACGCCCCGCATCGAGGGCGAGCTGGTCGACATCGGCCGGGTCGGCGAGATCACCGAGATCGACACCGGCGCCATCGAGGCCCTGCTCGCCGACGGCCGCATCCCGGTCGTCTCCTCGATCGCCCGCTCCCAGGACGACGGACATGTCTACAACGTCAATGCTGATACGGCGGCTGCGGCACTCGCTGCGGCGCTGGACGCCGAGACCCTGATGGTCCTCACCGACGTCGAGGGCCTCTACGAGGACTGGCCCGACAGCGACGAGGTCATCAGCCGCCTCACCGCCGCCGAGCTGGAGAAGCTCCTGCCCGAGCTGGCCAGCGGCATGGTCCCGAAGATGGAGGGCTGTCTGCACGCCGTACGCAACGGCGTCGAGACGGCCCGCGTGATCGATGGCCGCGTCCAGCACTCGATCCTGCTGGAGATCTTCACCGACGAGGGCATCGGCACGATGGTCGTGCCCGACGCAGAGGGGGAAGCGGAATGACCGGCAACCAGGAGCTGACCGCGCGCTGGCAGGGCGCGCTCATGGACAACTACGGCACGCCCCGGTTGCCCCTCGTGCGCGGCGCGGGCAGCAAGCTGTGGGACGCGGACGGCAAGGAATACGTCGATTTCGTCGGCGGCATCGCGGTCAACGCGCTCGGCCACGCCCACCCGGCGGTCGTCGAGGCGGTCAGCGCCCAGATCGGCTCCCTCGGCCACGTCTCGAACCTCTTCGTCGCCGAGCCGCCCGTCGCGCTCGCCGAGAAGCTGCTCCAGCTCTTCGGCCGCGAGGGGAGGGTGTACTTCTGCAACTCCGGCGCGGAGGCCAACGAGGGCGCCTTCAAGATCGGCCGCCTGACCGGCCGCTCGCACATGGTCGCCACCCAGGGTGGCTTCCACGGCCGGACCATGGGCGCGCTCGCGCTCACCGGCCAGCCCGGCAAGCAGGAGCCGTTCCTGCCGCTGCCCGGCGACGTCACGCATGTCCCGTACGGCGATGTCGATGCGCTGCGCGCGGCGGTCACCACCGACACCGCCCTCGTGATCATCGAGCCCATCCAGGGCGAGAACGGCGTCGTCGTGCCGCCCGCGGGCTATCTGAAGGCGGCCCGGGAGATCACCGCGGCCACCGGGACGCTGCTCGTCCTGGACGAGGTGCAGACCGGAATCGGCCGTACCGGCCACTGGTTCGAGTACCTCGCGCACGAGGGCGTCCAGCCGGATGTCGTCACGCTCGCGAAGGGCCTGGGCGGTGGACTGCCGCTCGGCGCGACCGTCGCGTTCGGCGCGGCCGCGGAGCTCTTCAAGCCCGGTCACCACGGCACGACGTTCGGCGGAAACCCGGTCGCGTGCGCCGCGGGCCTCGCCGTCCTCGACACCATCGAGACCGAGGGCCTGCTCGAGAACACCAAGCGGGCGAGCGAAAAGCTGCGCGACGGAATCGAGTCACTGGGACACCCGCTCGTCGGCCACGTCAGGGGCGCGGGCCTGCTGCTGGGTATCGTGCTCACCGAGCCGCTCGCGCCCCAGGCGCAGCAGGCGGCTCAGGACGCCGGCTTCCTGGTGAACGCGCCCGCCCCCGATGTCGTACGGCTGATGCCGCCGCTGAACGTCCGCGACGACGAGGTGGACGCGTTCCTCCAGGCACTGCCCGGCGTCCTGGAAACGGCTGCCGAGGCTTTGAAGGCCGCTGAAGCCAACGGGGACGGACGATCCGGAGAATGAGACGACGATGAGTCATGCGCAAGGCAACGAGCACGCGGAGCACCCGGATCACACCGGGCCCGCGGTGCCGCAGACCCGCACCGCGCGCCACCGCCGGATCGTGGACATCCTCAACCGGCAGCCGGTCCGCTCCCAGAGCCAGCTGGCGAAGCTGCTCGCCGACGACGGCCTGACCGTCACGCAGGCGACGCTCTCCCGGGACCTGGACGAGCTGAACGCGGTGAAGATCCGCAACGCCGAGGGCGACCTCATCTACGCGGTACCGAGCGAGGGCGGCTTCCGCACGCCGCGGGCCCCGCTCGGCGAGTCCGCCAAGGAGGAGCGGATGCGCCGCCTCTCCGCGGAACTGCTGATCTCGGCAGAGGCGTCGGCGAACCTCGTCGTCCTGCGCACGCCGCCGGGCGCCGCCCAGTTCCTGGCCTCGGCGATCGACCAGGCGGAACTGCACGACATCCTCGGGACGATCGCGGGCGACGACACACTGATGCTGATCAGCCGGGAGGCTACGGGGGGTCAGGCGTTGGCGGATCATTTGCTGCGGTTGGCTTCCAACGAGCACTGAAAGATAGAGCCCGTCGAGGGGGTACCCCCTGCTCCTCAAGAGCTTGGGGGAGATTGAGGACGAACTCGGCGGAGCCGGTGATCAACGGTGCGCCCGCCGTGCCATCCACGCGGCGACGACGGCTCCCGACACGTTGTGCCACACCGAGAACACCGCCGAAGGCAGCGCGGCGAGCGGGCTGAAGTGGGCCGTGGCCAGCGAAGCCGCGAGGCCGGAGTTCTGCATGCCGACCTCGAAGGCCATCGCGCGGGAGGCCGGCTGTCCGAGCCGGGCCAGCTTGCCCGCGCCGTAGCCCAGTGCGAGGCCGAGGCCGTTGTGCAGGAAGACGGCGAGGAACACCAGTGCCGCGGCCGACTTGATGGCCGCGGCACTGCCCGCGACCACGATCGCCACGATGGCGGCGATCGTCAGGGCGGACAGCCAGGGCAGCGCGCTCAGCATCCGCCCGATGTGGCGCCCGAAGAGCAGCCGCACCACGAGACCCGCGATGACCGGAAGCAGCACGGTCTTGAGGATGTCCGTCACCATCGACCCCGCGTCCACGGGCAGATACTCGCCCGCGAGGAGCAGCGTCAGCGGCGGCGTGATGAGCGGCGCGAGCACGGTCGAGACGGTGGCCACCGAGACGGAAAGGGCCACGTCGCCGCGCGCCAGATAGGTCACGACATTGGACGCGGTGCCGCTCGGCGCGCAGCCCACCAGGATCACTCCGGCCGCCAACTGCGGTGAGAGGCCGAGCGCGTGGGCGATCAGCCAGCCGAGCCCCGGCATGATGACGTAGTGCGCTGCCAGACCGAGCGCGACGGCCCAGGGCCGCTTGACGACGCCCTGGAAGTCGAGCGGGGTCATCGTGAGCCCCATGCAGAACATCACGATGCCCAGGAGGTACGGGACGTTCGTGCCCCAGCCCTTGAAGGCGTCCGGCGCGGCGAGGCCGAGCGCGCCGGCGGCGAGCACGAGGACGGGGAAGACCGTGACGGCGAGCCGGGCCGCCTTGTCGCCGCTCTCCGTCGAGTTGGGGATCGTCTGTTCGCTTTGCACCCCGCGATGCAACGCCGCCGCAGAGCGCGACCGCAACCGCGTCTCGATATGTGGTCGCTACACCTACGATGGAGGCGTCGAGTGCGCTGTGCTCAGTACCGCGTGATGGCCGTCGCCCCCGACACCGTCCCGATCGCCATGTGCGGCCGTCGCCCCTCCTCGGCCCACCGCAGGATCCGCCGCATCGCGTCCGCGGGGACCGACACACAACCCGCCGTCGCCCCACGCCCGTTGACGTGCAGGAAGATCCCGGCGCCGCGCCCCCGCACCGGACGGTCGTAGTTGAAGCCGATCACCAGGGCGTGCGCGTACTGGGGGTCGTACGTGATGAGGTGTTCGGACTCGGCGGCGCGGCAGTCGGCGGGGCGTGGCTGGGTCCAGCGGTTGTAGGAGCGGGACTTGTTGTCCTGGCACCACCAGGATGCCCTCGTCACGCGGCGGTAGGTGTAGTCCGTGCCCGACGGTGCGCGCTCGATGCCGAAGGCGTACGGGAGGCGGAAGAGGCCCGTGGGTGTCGTGTTCGTGCCCTGTTCGCGCGAGGCGCCCTCCGTCAGGCCCTGCGCACCGAACCGCGCGGCCGCCGAGCCGGCCTTCGTCCACCGCCCCGCGCGCCGGTCCCACCAGGTGACCGTGCCCGTGGTGGAGCCGGTGCGTGCGGCCAAGGCGGTGATGAGCTGGGTGCCGCCGCCGGTGTCGGCCATGCGGTCCGGGAGCGGTGGTCCCGCGGCGGATGTGCCGGGCGCGGACGCGACGGTCGCGGCGGTGGCGAGCAGGGCTGCGGACGCGAGGGCGGCGGCACGTAGGCGCATGGTTCAGACGGTAAGGGGCGGCAGCGGCAACGGCAGGCCCGGAAGGCCGTCGATGCTCTGCGCGATGTGCTCCTTCTTGGTGAAGTACGCGCTCAGCGACGCGTCGTCCTCGCGCCCGAAGCGCTTGGCGTGCAGATCGCGGTCCTCGTCGTACGACATGAAGGGAACGTTGTAGCCGCAGGTGTCACGGACGAGATCGGCCGTCACGACGATGATCGCTCGCAGGCCGTGCGGGGTGGGGTCGATGTCCGGGAAGTGCCCGAGCAGCTCCGCCCAGCGCGGGTCGTCGCGGAAGACGGGCTCACCGCGCCCGTGCACCCGGACGATGTTGGGCGGGCCCTGGAAGGCGCACCACATCAGGGTGATGCGGCCGTTCTCGCGCAGATGCGCGACCGTCTCCGCGTTGCTGCCCGCGAAGTCCAGGTAGGCGACGGTGAGTTCGTCGACGACCGCGAAGGATCCGGTCAGGCCCTTGGGGGAGAGGTTGACCGTGCCGTCGCCCGCGAGCGGCGCGGTCGCCGTGAAGAAGACGGGCTGTGCCTCGATGAACGTGCGGAGCCGGCCGTCTATGCGTTCGTAAGTCTTTCCCATGTCTAAGGATTATTCACCAGAGATCGTTTGCCTGTCTAAGGACTTCGTGAGACGTCTCAGGGGGGCAGGGCGAGATTGACGAAACATACAGAGGTCTGCATACTCATGCATAGCAGCGTATGTAATCGAGCACCGTGAATCGAGCACCGTGAGGAGAGAGCCGTGACCGAGCGCGTCGTACTCGCCTATTCAGGCGGTCTGGACACCTCCGTCGCCATCGGCTGGATCGCCGAGGAGACGGGCGCCGAGGTCATCGCCGTCGCCGTGGACGTCGGCCAGGGCGGCGAGGACCTGGACGTCATCCGCAAGCGCGCGCTCGCCTGCGGTGCGGTGGAGGCCGAGGTGGCCGACGCCAAGGACGAGTTCGCCGAGGAGTACTGCCTCCCGGCGATCAAGGCCAACGCCCTCTACATGGACCGCTACCCGCTGGTCTCCGCCCTCTCGCGGCCGACCATCGTCAAGCACCTCGTGGCCGCCGCCGAGAAGCACGGCGCCGGGATCGTGGCCCACGGCTGCACCGGCAAGGGCAACGACCAGGTCCGTTTCGAGGCCGGTATCTCCGCGCTCGGCCCCGACCTGAAGTGCATCGCCCCGGTCCGTGACTACGCGATGACGCGGGACAAGGCGATCGCCTTCTGCGAGGAGAAGCAGCTCCCGATCGCCACCACCAAGAAGTCCCCGTACTCCATCGACCAGAACGTCTTCGGGCGGGCCGTCGAGACGGGCTTCCTGGAGGACATCTGGAACGCGCCGATCGAGGACATCTACGAGTACACCGCGAACCCGGCCGAGCCGCGCGAGGCCGACGAGGTCGTCATCTCCTTCAAGGAGGGCGTGCCGGTCGCCGTCGACGGCGAGCCGGTCACCGTGCTGCAGGCGATCCAGCGGCTCAATGAGCGCGCGGGTGCCCAGGGCGTCGGCCGGATCGACATGGTCGAGGACCGGCTCGTCGGCATCAAGTCCCGTGAGGTGTACGAGGCGCCGGGCGCCATCGCGCTCATCACGGCGCACCAGGAGCTGGAGAACGTCACCGTCGAGCGCGAACTGGCCCGCTACAAGCGGCAGGTCGAGCAGCGCTGGGGCGAGCTGGTCTACGACGGCCTGTGGTTCTCCCCGCTCAAGCGTGCCCTCGACGGCTTCATCGACGAGGCCAATCAGCACGTCACCGGCGACATCCGGATGACCCTGCACGGCGGCCGCGCCGTCGTCACAGGGCGGAAGTCCGGCGCGTCCCTCTACGACTTCAACCTCGCGACCTACGACTCGGGCGATACGTTCGACCAGTCCAAGGCGCAGGGCTTCATCGAGATCTTCGGTCTGTCCTCGAAGATCGCCGCCAAGCGGGACCTGGCGTAACGGCGATCGCGCAACCACCTCGTATCGCGAACCACCCTCGTATCGCGTAACCACCCTCATCAAGGAGCACGTGCAAGTGAGCAACAACAACGGCGGTGACGTCCGGCTCTGGGGCGGCCGGTTCGCGGACGGCCCGGCGGAGGCTCTGGCCAAGCTGTCGGCATCGGTCCACTTCGACTGGCGCCTCGCGCCGTACGACATCGCCGGTTCCCGCGCCCACGCGCGCGTGCTGCACAAGGCGGGGCTGCTCACCGAGGACGAGCTGACCCGCATGCTGGCCGGGCTCGACAAGCTCGAGGCCGATGTCGCCGAGGGCTCGTTCGTGGGCACCATCGCCGACGAGGACGTGCACACCGCCCTGGAGCGCGGCCTGCTGGAGCGGCTCGGCCCGGATCTCGGCGGCAAGCTGCGCGCGGGGCGGTCGCGGAACGACCAGGTGGCGACGCTCTTCCGGATGTATCTGCGGGACCACGCCCGGATCATCGGCCAACTGATCGCCGACCTCCAGGGCGCGCTCGTCGGCCTGGCCGAGGCGCACCCGGACGTCGCCATGCCGGGGCGCACCCACCTCCAGCACGCCCAGCCGGTGCTCTTCGCCCACCACGTCCTCGCGCACGTCCAGTCCCTCTCGCGGGACGCCGAGCGGCTGCGGCAGTGGGACGCGCGGACGGCCGTTTCGCCGTACGGCTCGGGCGCGCTCGCCGGATCGTCCCTCGGCCTCGACCCGGAGGCGGTCGCCAAGGACCTCGGCTTCGAGCACGGCAGCGCGGGCAACTCCATCGACGGGACGGCATCGCGGGACTTCGCGGCGGAGTTCGCCTTCATCACCGCGATGATCGGCGTGAACCTCTCCCGGATCGCCGAGGAGATCATCCTCTGGAACACGAAGGAGTTCTCCTTCGTCACCCTCCACGACGCCTTCTCGACCGGCTCGTCGATCATGCCGCAGAAGAAGAACCCGGACATCGCCGAGCTGGCGCGCGGCAAGTCGGGGCGTCTGATCGGCAACCTCACCGGACTGATGGCGACGCTCAAGGCGCTCCCGCTCGCGTACAACCGCGACCTCCAGGAGGACAAGGAGCCGGTCTTCGACTCCTGCGACCAGCTGGAGGTCCTGCTCCCCGCCTTCACCGGCATGATGGCCACGCTCACCGTGCACCGCGAGCGCATGGAGGAGCTCGCCCCCGCCGGCTTCTCGCTCGCCACGGACATCGCCGAGTGGCTGGTCAAGCAGGGCGTGCCGTTCCGTGTCGCGCACGAGGTGGCCGGTGAGTGCGTCAAGGAGTGCGAGGCGCACGGCATCGAGCTCGACCAGCTGACGGACGAGCAGTTCGCCAAGATCTCCGAGCACCTCACCCCCGAGGTGCGCACCGTCCTGAACGTCCCCGGCGCCCTGGCTTCGCGCAGCGGCCGCGGCGGCACCGCGCCCTCGGCCGTCGCCGTCCAGCTCGCCGAGGTCAAGGCCGATCTGACGGTTCAGCAGGAGTGGGCCGCGGCGCGTAAGTGACGCCGCCGCAGCACGTGCCGCGTTGACGTGGGCATCGCGGGTTACGTTGGTCGCCATCCGCAAGGAGCCGACCGAACGGAGCCCGCGATGCCCTTCGCACGTCTGGCCGCAGCGACCACCCCCACCGCCCACATCGGGTTCGGCCTCGCCGCCGTCGGCAGGCCCGGCTACATCACGCTCGGCCGCGACGCCGACCTGCCGCCTTCACGCAGCGTCGAGGCCCTGCGCGAGCGCACCCTCGAACTCCTCGACGCCGCCTACGCGTCGGGCGTCCGCTACTTCGACGTGGCCCGCTCCTACGGCCGCTCCGAGGAGTTCCTCGCCGACTGGCTGCACGCGAGGCCCGACATCCGGGACGTCGTCGTCGGCAGCAAGTGGGGGTACACGTACACGGCCGCCTGGCGCACCCAGGTGGACGGGCCGCACGAGGTCAAGGACCACAGCGTCGCCGCGTACGTCCGTCAGCGCGAGGAGAGCGCCGAACTGCTCGGCGACCGGCTCGACCTCTACCAGATCCACTCCGTCACGCCCGAGAGCCCGGCCCTCACCGACAAGGAACTGCACGCCAGGCTCGCCGAACTGGCGGCCGACGGCGTGACGGTGGGCCTCTCGGTGAGCGGCCCGGAGCAGGCCGCCGCGATCCGCGCCGCGCTCGCCGTGACCGTCGACGGCGAGCCCCTCTTCCGTACCGTCCAGGCCACGTACAACGCCCTGGAGACCTCGGCGGAAGCCGCGCTCGCCGAGGCGCATGACGCGGGGCTCACCGTCCTGGTCAAGGAAGGCATGGCCAACGGCCGCCTCGCGGGGGAGCACGCACCGGCGGCCCTCCGTGAGGTCGCCGAGGCGACCGGGCTCGGCTGCGACGCGGTGGCCCTAGCCCTGGTGCTGCGCAAGCCGTGGGCGGGCGTCGTCCTCTCCGGGGCGGCCACCCCCGTACAGCTCGTCTCCAATCTGCACGCGGCGGCCGTCGACCTCGACGCGGACCAGCTGGAGCGGCTCGCGGGGCTCGTGGAGGAGCCGGCCGCGTACTGGGAGCGGCGCGGGCAGCTGCCCTGGAGCTGACCGACCTCGGCCTGGCCCCACCGGTGACCCCTCGCCGGTGAGAGCCAGGCCTATTCCATGAGACAAATTTGTCTCACACGGTCTATGCTTGTCTCATGTCAGTCGATCGCGACCAGGTGCTGCGCAGTGCCGCGGCGCTCCTCACCCGCAAAGGCTCCGCCACGATGGACGAGGTGGCCCGCGCGGCGGGGATCAGCCGAGCCACGCTGCACCGGCATTTCGCCGGGCGCGACGCCCTCGTACGAGCCCTCGAAGAGCTCGGGATCCAGGAGTTCGAGGCGGCCATCGACGCGGCCCGGCTCGGGGAGGGGAGCGCGGCGGACGCGGTGCGCCGGCTCGTCAAGGAGATCGAGCCCGCGGCGGGACTGCTCGCGTTCCTCGTCACCGAGAACCAGCTCTTCGAGGGCGAGGAGCAGCACGAGGGCTGGGCCCGCCTCGACGCCTATGTGGCCGCGCTCTTCCGGCGCGGCCAGGAGGACGGCGAGTTCCGCATCGACCTGACCCCCGTGTGGCTCACGGAGGCGCTGTACGGA
This sequence comes from Streptomyces sp. NPDC059037, assembly GCF_042740015.1. Classification (NCBI taxonomy): domain Bacteria; kingdom Bacillati; phylum Actinomycetota; class Actinomycetes; order Kitasatosporales; family Streptomycetaceae; genus Streptomyces; species Streptomyces sp. NPDC059037. The sequence continues at coordinate 1,670 of NZ_JBHYIG010000219.1, read as the reverse complement.
CTGATCGGCTCGGGCGCCTGGGCCGTACTGGACGGCCGCGTGGCCGCCAAGGACTTCTCATACATGATCGCCGAGCTGCTGATCGGCGGCGCGCAACGGAGAGTGGAATCATGACCAGCACCCAACAGCGGACCTCCCAGGCGGAGGTGGAGCGCAGTCCCGGGCGTTGGCTCGCGCTCGCCGTACTGGTGCTCGCCGTGCTCCTCGTCGCCGTCGACGCGACCGTCCTCGGTCTCGCGACGCCGTACATCAGCGAGGACCTCGAACCGACCGGCACGCAGCTGCTGTGGATCGGCGACATCTACTCGTTCGTCATCGCCGGTCTGCTCGTCTCCATGGGCAGCCTCGGCGACCGCATCGGCCGCAAGAAGCTGCTGCTGACCGGAGCGGTCGCCTTCGGCGCGGTCTCGGTGCTCAACGCGTACGCGACCTCGCCCGAAATGCTCATGCTGGCCCGGGCGTTGCTCGGTGTCGCGGGCGCGACGCTGATGCCGTCCACGCTCGCGCTGATCCGGAACATCTTCCACGACCCGCGCGAGCGCAGCCTCGCGGTCGGCATCTGGGGCGCCATGGCGTCGGCCGGTGCCGCCGTCGGCCCGGTCGTCGGCGGTTTCCTGCTCGAACACTTCTGGTGGGGCTCGGTCTTCCTGATCAACCTGCCGGTGATGGCCGTCCTGGTCCTTGTCGGCATCAAGTTCCTGCCCGAGTCGAAGAACCCGGCGCCGGGTCCCTGGGACCTGATCAGCGTCGTGCTCTCGCTCATCGGCATGATCGCCATCGTGTACGCCATCAAGGAGGCGGCGGCGCACGGCATCCGCTGGGACGTCGCGGTGGCGGGCCTGCTCGGCGTGACCGCGCTGACCTGGTTCGTGCGACGCCAGCTCACGCTGACCGCGCCGCTCCTGGACATGCGGCTGTTCCGCAACCGCGGCTTCTCGGCGGCGGTGCTCGCCGATCTGCTGACCATCCTCGGCCTGTCCGGCCTGGTCTTCTTCCTCTCCCAGTTCCTGCAACTGGTGCAGGGGAGGCCGCCGTTCGAGGCGGGCCTCGCCGAACTGCCCGCCGCGGTGGGCGCGGTGGGCGCCGGACTGATCGCGGGCATGGTCGCGCGGCGGTTCTCCGTGCGCGCGGTGGTCGCGGGCGGACTCGCGGCGGTCGGCGTCGCGCTCGCGGCGCTCACCACCCTGAGCCAGTCCACCGGCTATCCGATCCTGGGAGCCCTGCTCCTGATCGTCGGCATCGGCGCGGGCTTCTCGTTCACGGTGACCGCCGACGTCATCCTCTCCAGCGTTCCGAAGGAGCAGGCGGGCGCGGCCTCCGCGGTCTCCGAGACCGCGTACGAACTGGGCGCGGCGCTGGGTATCGCGTTGCTCGGCACCATCGTGACCGGGGTGTACCGGGACTTCACCGCCCCGGCCGGCACCCCGCCGGAGGTGGCGTCGGCCGCGCACGAGTCACTGGGCGGCGCGGTCGAATCGGTGGCGGGGCTTCCGGCCCGGCAGTCCCAGGAGCTGCTGGCCTCGGCGCAGGAGGCGTTTGTCGACGGGCTGCGCCTGGCCGCCGGGGTCGGCGCGGCGGTACTGCTGGCCACTGCGGTGGCGGCGTGGTTCCTGTTGAGGGGCTCGAAGCTGGAGGACGGCGTAGAGCACTGAGAGGAGCGCCCCGAAGGC
>NZ_JBHYIG010000218.1:0-16849 GCF_042740015.1 Streptomyces sp. NPDC059037 | reverse complement strand
GGCGCGCGGGCGCGGTGGAGTGGGCGCGCCGGGCCCCCGCGCTCTCGGGGGGGGGGGGGGGCGCCCCGGGTGGCTTTTGGGGCGCCCCCTTCGTGCGTGAAGGGCGGCGTCAGTCCACGTCTTCGTGCGCGTCGTGCTCTTCGTAATCCTCGGCGAGCCGCAGTCCGAGGTCCGACTCCCAGTCCTGAACCCACTGGCGCAGCTCGGCGATCTCCTGCTCGCGCAGTCCATAGGCGGCGAACTCGTCGTCGCTCACCCAGACAACGCTCTCCAGCCGGTCGCGCAGCTCCTGCAGGTCGAACTCCCCCTCGTTGCGTAGCCCCAACTGCTCGAGTTCCGGCACGGAGTAGTAGCGGTACGACGCGTGCACATCGATCACGTCACGCGGCAACCCACGGTCGCCCAGTGCGCGTACCTTCATGCCCACCAGGTCCTCGAGATCGACCACCGGGCCAGCCTCCAGGGTGACGGGCTGCCGGGACAACGCTTCCTTGAGGAGGTCCACTTCACACGCTTCCCGAGTCCCCGGATCGGTGACGAGCAGCCGGGCTTTCAACGGCCTGGCATCGACGAGGGAAGCAGCCCAGCCCTTCTCGTGCAGCCCCGATACAAGTGCCTGTGCGATGTCGGACATCGATGCGGGGTGCTGGGTCGCGAAGTCCAGATCCTGGCTCGGGCGGACGACGAGGCCGTGTACCTGGACGGCGTATCCGCCCGCCAAGGCCAGTCACGCGACGGCCGAGTCAGACGGCCGAAGCTCGGGGAATGTCTCTTCCCAAGGCACACGCACCCCTCGCCCGAGCATCTTGCGCAGGATGGGCCAGTACCGGATGAGCAGATCAGGATTGAGGTACTCAACGAAGTCGTCCCGTGAACCGTTGTTGAGGACGATCCGGTACAGACCAAGGAGCAGCTTCACATCACTGATGTCGAAGACACGCAGTCCTGACCACGCCAGATGGAGTGGCAACTCAACCTTCCCGCCCTCAGGACCGCCGAGCTCATCGAGTGCGGCCGGTAGGCGCTCGGCGTCATAGCCCCATCGCGAGGGAGCCCGGCTGGTTCTCTTTGGATTCCCGGCCATACCAGCAGTATGCCGGTTACGCGTGGGTGCGGAGGTCCAGCGAGCGCCGGGGCGGTCTGACTACGGGCGGGGAAGGCCGCCGCCGCATCCGGCGACGGCCCTCTCCGGCCGGCGGCTCAGCCGGTGCAGTACTGGTCCTCCTTGCCGATCGACCGGTACATGCAGTCCGAGTTCTCCAGGAGCTGCAACACCGCGTCGCGGTTGCGCGATGTCTCCCGCTCGATGACCTCGTCGGGCGGGTAGAAGCCACCGCCGCCGGACGACGACGGGTACATCTCGAAGGTGTAGCTGAAGATCTTCTGGTTGCCCCACAGCCAGTCGTCGATCGTGCCGTCCGTGATGTAGAGGTCACTGGACTGCTCGGGCGTGTAGCCGTTGCTCGCGGCAATCTTCTTGCCGACGGCGGCGTGGGCGTCGCGGTCGTCCTGGGTCAGGCCGGGTGCCGTGTCGTTGTACGTGTAGCCGTACGGCCACAGGACCAGTTCGCTGTACGTGTGGAAGTCGATGGCGGCCTTGATCTGCTGCTTGCCGCCGACGACCCGGCTGCGCACGAAGTTGGCGACGACCTTCACCTCGGGCGCCGACTCGGCGGCCGAACCCCGGTAGGTCTCGGACCCCGGGGTGCCCGAAGAGCCGCCGCAGCAGCCCCACTTGTAGCCCCAGTTGCGGTTCAGGTCGGTGCCGGTGCGGCCGCCCGAGTTGGGCTGCCTGTTCAGTCGCCAGCTGCGGTAGGAGCCGGTCGCGATGTCGTACTCGCCGCCGTCCGGGTTCATGTCGGGGACGATCCAGATCTCGCGCGAGTCCACCATCTTCTTGATGCGGGCGTCGGAGCCATAGCCCGCGCCGAGTTCGCGCAGCAGGTACAGCGCCATCTCGACGGTGAGGTGCTCGCGGGCGTGCTGGTGGTGGGTGAAGAGAACTTCGGGTTCGGCCTCGTCGGTGCCGACGTTGTCGCTGATCTTGATGGCGACGATGTCCCTGCCGGAGTACGACTTGCCGATGACCTTCTTCGTCATCAGGCTCGGGTAGGCCGCGACGCGCTGGTCGATCTCCGCGTTCATCTCGGCGTAGTTGTGGTACTTGGAGTCGGCCGGCGGGAAGTCCTTCGGCTTGGCCTCCTTGCCGTTCGTACGCTTCGGCGGCGCGGCGAGTGCCTTCAACTCATAGCCCTGCGCGCGCAGTTCGCGCACCTGCGCGGCGTTGGCCGACACCGTCACGACATGGCTGTCGAAGTCGTCGATGCTCACGCCCGTGCGGGCGATCTCGGTGCGCGTGGCGGGCGTCGAGTGCGTGCTGATCTCGTACTGCGCGGTCTTCTCCTCCTCTGCCGCCGCCGTCCGCCGGGGGGCCGGATCGGCCGGTGCGGCGTTGGCGGTCAGGGGTGCCGCCACGGCCAGGGCGAGGACGGCCGCCAGGGCGGCTGACCTTCTTCCGCGTAGGTGCCTGCGTATGCGAAGTCGCATGAAGTCTCCTGAGAGGTGGGGGTGGTTCACTGCGACGGTGCGAGGTGCGGCCCCATGGTGATGCAGTGGCATGTCCCGGTCAATGCAGTCTCTGGCCAATCCCTCCGACCCCTTGTGCACCAGGCGTCTTTACGCGAACTTGATCTCATGGCGGATACCACAGGTGGCGTAGCAACCAACCAGCCCCGCAAGTCCAGTTGGAAGTACATCGGGCCCGGCATCGTCGTCGCCGCGACCGGCGTCGGCGCGGGTGACCTCGTCGCGACCCTCATCGCGGGCAGTAACTTCGGCTACACCCTGCTGTGGGCCGCCGTCATCGGCTGCGTCGTCAAGATCTCGCTCGCCGAGGCCGCAGGACGCTGGCACCTCTCCACCGGCCGCACCCTCTTCGACGGCTGGGCCAGCCTCGGCCGCTGGACGACGTGGTTCTTCGTCGTCTACGTCGTGATCTGGGGGTACGTCTACGGGGCGGCCGCCATGTCGTCGTCCGGACTGCCGCTCCAGGCGCTGTTCCCCGACGTCATGGACCTCAAGTGGTGGGCGATCCTGACCGGCCTCGTCGGCCTGGTCTTCGTCTGGTTCAACAAGTACGCCGTCTTCGAGAAGGTCATGACGGTCCTCGTCGGCGTCATGTTCCTCGTCACCGTCTATCTCGCCGTCCGCGTCACCCCGCACCTGGGCGACGCCTTCGCGGGACTGCTGCCCGTGCTGCCCGACGAGAAGGACTCGGTCCTCAACACGCTCGGCCTGATCGGCGGCGTCGGCGGCACCATCACCCTTGCCGCGTACGGCTATTGGGTCAACGCCAAGGGCTGGACCGACTCCGGCTGGATGAAGGTGATGCGGCTCGACAACCGCGTCGCGTACATCACCACCGGCATCTTCGTCGTCGCCATGCTCTTCGTCGGCGCCGAGATCCTGCACTCCGCGAACGTCGCGATCGCCAGCGGCGACCAGGGCCTGGTCCAGCTCTCCGACATCCTGGAGAAGGAGTACGGGGACGCCACCGCCAAGCTCTTCCTGATCGGCTTCTTCGCCACGTCCTTCACCTCACTGATCGGCGTGTGGCACGGCGTGAGCCTGATGTTCGCCGACTTCGTCGAGCGCTACCGCAAGCAGCGGGCAGGCGCCGACGACAAGGCGCTGACCGGCGAGGAGGTGGCGTCCGGCGCCCGCGAGAAGTCGGTGCCGTTCCGCGCGTACCTGCTGTGGCTGACCTTCCCGCCGATGATCCTGCTCTTCCAGGGCCAGCCGTTCCGCCTCATCATCATCTACGGCGTCCTGGGCGCGGCCTTCATGCCGTTCCTCGCGCTCACCCTGGTCTGGCTGCTCAACTCCTCGCGCACGCCCAGGGAATGGCGCAACGGCTGGCTCAGCAACGGCATGCTGGCGATCGCGGGCCTTCTCTTCCTGGTCCTGTGCATCAAGCAGATCACGGACCAGGACTGGGGCAGCTTCTTCTGAGGCCACTTCTAAGACCGCTTCTAAGGCCACAACGCCGCCGGGGGAGCGGCGGCGCTGTGGTCCTCAGTCGGGCTACGGCAGCCCGTGGACGTGCGGTCCGACCGCCTTCGACCAGGCGCTGCCGTCCGCGGCGTCCCAGTTCGTGGACCAGGTCATCGCGCCCCGGATGTCCGGGTACGTCTTGGACGGCTTGAAGGAGCCACAACTGGTGCCCTTCGCCAGGCAGTCCAGGGCCTGGTTCACCACCGACGGCGCGACATACCCGCTGCCCGCCGCCTTCGATGACGCCGGTACGCCTATGCCGACCTGCGACGGCGCGAGGCCGCCCTCCAGCTGGATGCACGCGAGCGCGGTGAGGAAGTCCACCGAGCCCTGGCTGTAGACCTTGCCGTCACAGCCCAGCATCGAACCGCTGTTGTAGTACTGCATGTTGACGACCGTGAGGATGTCCTTCACGGCGAGCGCCGTCTTGAAGTACTCGTTGGACGTCGACTGCATGTCGATCGTCTGCGGCGCCATCGTCAGGACGAGACCCGAACCAGCCTTACCCGCAAGGGACTTGAGGGCCTGCGTCATGTACGTCGAGTTGAGCCCGTTCTCCAGGTCGATGTCGACGCCGTCGAAGCCGTACTCCTGCATCAGCTTGTACGTCGAGTCGGCGAAGGCGGTCGCGGACGCGCCGTCGTTGACGGACACCGCGCCCTTCTCGCCGCCGACCGAGATGATCACGGACTTCCCGGCCGCCTGCTTGGCCTTGATGTCGGCCTTGAACTGCTCGACGGTGTAGCCGCCGAGCCCGGCCGAGTCGAGGTTGAAGGTGATCTCGCCGGGCGTGCCGGTCGCGTCGGCGAAGGAGACCGCGATGATGTCGTAGTCGCCCGGTACGTCGCTCAACTTCTGGACCGTGGCGCCGTTGTTGAAGTTCTGCCAGTAACCGGTCACCGCATGCTTCGGTACCGCGCGGGTGCCGGCGTCGGCGTCGTCGGCGCCGCCGGTCAGCAGGCCGGTGAGCGCGAGGGCCAGGGCCGTTGCCAATCCGATGACGGTACCCGCCTTCCTGCGTGTCCTGCCGCGTGCGTGGTCCACTTCTGCCTCCGGTGGGGGGAGTTGGGGGATGCGTGGGGGGGGGCGGGGCTCGGGTTCGGAGTGCTCGCTTGGGCGTACAAGCTGGTCCAGACCAATTGACTTGTCAAGACCTCTGGCGCCACCCGCACCCCGCAGGACCGGCCAACCTCAACGTGAACAGTGGGAAGTTGGGTGTTGAGGCGGCCCTGACCTGGATATGGTGCTGAGGCGGAAGTGCGAAGTGCATGGACACCGGCACGAAGTGCCCGGAAGTGCACAGAGAACGGTACGAAGTGGGCGCAGACCGGGGGTGTAGGCATGCCGACCGCCATAGCCGTCACCGGCCCCGACCTGGTGCTGCCGTCGCCCGACCGGCACACCCCGTCGGCGGCCGTCCTGCAGAGCGCCGTCCAGTCACCACGGACGTACTCCCTGGACCAGTCGCTCACCGAGTTGCACACGCTCATCGAGCACCACGGCTATGTGATCGTCCTCTGCCCCGCCTCCGCACCGCCCGCCGTGGTGCACCGGCTGCACGCGATCCGCTCCGTACTGGAGAGCGACCGCATCGCCATCCTCCGCCCCGACCTGCCGCCCCTGGGCATGGCCGTCCTGGCGCTCCAGCTGCGCCAGCTCTCCATCTGCGACTTCAGTCCCGGCGTCCTCGCCTCCGCGGCCCGCCTGCTCTCCCACTACATCTACGCGGGCGCGCTGCTCGGCTCCGTCGCCAAGCTGGACCGCGTCCCCGTCACGCTCCAGTCCCACGCCAAGTCCTGGGTCCCCGGCGCCCAGTTCGCCGTCCTCGCGACGCCGCGCCCCGAGCTGGTGAAGCTCACGGGCGAGGCAAGCCTGTCCGGCCCCGGATTCGGTACGAAGATGCTGTACGCCCCCGGCCAACTGGCCCCCGACTGGGTCACCGGAACCCTCGCGCCGGCCTGGCGCACCCAGGGTGTCACCGAGGCCCGGCTGCCCGCGGAGTCCGCACGCTGGTGGGCGACGCCCAAGCTCGTCGAGTTCGCGGCGGCCATCCCCGACATCTCCGTGCTCTACCAACTGGTCACGTCCGTCCGCCGGGACGACTGCCACTGGTGCGGCCTCGAACTCATCGGCGACCGCTGCGGCTTCTGCGCCGCACCGCTGCCGCCGCCCCCCGAACGCTCCTCGCCGTCACCCGCCGTACGCGCACTCCCGAGGGGCGCGACCTAGGGTGCGCTCCCGCTCGCGTACGCCACCGAACGACCGCGCTCCACACCGCTCACTGTCCGTAGCCATCCGCTCCCGATCGAGGTAGACCGGTCCATGAACTCACGCCAGCGCCGCGGCGTCATCCTGCTGGTCCTCTCGGTCCTGGCCGCGTTCGGCGCGTTCGCGGGCGTCCTCTCGGTGATCCGTGACGTGAACTCGAAGGTGGGCCCGGAGGTCGCGGCGTACAAGCTCAAGGGGGACATCGCCCCCTACAAGGAACTGAGCGCCGACCAGTTCGAGAAGGTCGAGATGCCGGAGCGGTGGCTGTCCGACAACGCGATCACCGATCTGCGCCAGATCCGCGGCAAGATCGCGGTGACGGAGCTGCGCGAGGGCTCGCTCCTGCAGAGCGACATGATCGTGAAGCGCCCGGAACTCTCGCCGGGCCAGCAGGAGATCGCCATCCTGATCGACGCGGCGACGGGCGTCGCGGGCAAGATCACCCCGGGCTCCACGGTGAACATCTACGCCACCTTCAAGGGCGAGACCGACACCGCCAAGGACCAGTCGAAGGTCATCGTCGAGTCGGCGAAGGTCATCGACGTGGGCAAGCTGACCGCACTTGACCCGGACCGGGACGACGACCGCAGCACCCGCCGCACGGAGACGGAGGCGGTGCCGATCACCTTCGCCCTGGACACGGCCGACGCCCAGCGCGTCGCGTACGCGGAGTCGTTCGCCACGCACGTCCGGCTCGCCCTGGTGGGTCAGGGCGGGGATGCGGCGATCCCGCGGGGTGACCGGACTTACACACTGGACGAGGACAAGTAGGGGGCCCGCGGATGTGCAGCACTCCAGCGCCGCCGCTTCGGGGCGGACATCTCCCGCCCACCCACCCGATCAACCTGCAGGGCAATCGGGTGGGTGGCTGGGGAAAGCCTGTTCGTCAGCGACAGCCGCCGGGTGAGACCGGCCGGGCCGCCGCAGGCGGCGAAGCCCCGCTGCCGGGAGGCGAGGCGTGACGACCAGGATTCTCCCCGCGGTGGGCGACACCGACGCCGCCCGAGCCCTCAGCACCCTCATCGGGCAGCTCCCGGACGCCGAACCCGCCCTCCCCGTAGCCGATTCCACCGCCCTGCTCGACCACCTCGCCCGCCTCGCCGCGGAGTCGCTCGACGAGCTCCCCGAGGTCGTCCTCATCCACGAGCGCATCGGCCCCGTCCCCGCCCTCGACCTCATCCGGGACCTGGTGCTCCGCTTCCCTGCGGTCGGCGTCGTCCTCATCACCGCCGACACCAGCCCCGGCCTCCTCACCGCCGCCATGGACTCCGGCGCCCGGGGCATCATCGGCTTCCCCCTCGCGTACGACGCCCTGGCCGAACGCGTGCACGCCGCCGCCGCCTGGTCGGCCGGCATGCGCCGCCACCTCGGCAGCACCGGCATGGAGCTCTACACAGGGGGCCAGGGGGAGACTCCCGGCGGCGGACAGGTCGTCGCCGTCAGCGGTGCGAAGGGCGGCGTGGGCACCACCCTCGCCGCCGTCCAACTCGCCCTCGCCGCAAGGGCATCCGGCCGCACCGTCGCCCTCCTCGACCTGGACCTCCAGTCCGGCGACGTCGCCTCCTACCTGGACGTACAGTTCCGCCGCTCCATCGCCGACCTCGCGGCGATCACCGACATCAACCCCCGCGTCCTCCAGGACGCCGTCTACACCCACGAGACCGGCATCGGCCTCCTCCTCGCCCCCGCCGACGGCGAACGCGGCGAGGAGATCACCGACCGGGTCGCCCGCCAGACGATCTCCGCCCTCCGCACCCGCTACGACGTCGTCCTGGTCGACTGCGGCACATACGTCACCTCGGCGACGGCGGCAGCCATCGAACTGGCGGACCAGGCCCTCCTCCTGGTGACCCCCGACGTCGTCGCCGTCCGCGCCGCCAAGCGCATGGTCCGCCTGTGGGACCGCCTCCAGATCCGCAAGGCCGAGGAGACGCTCACCGTCGTCAACCGCCACGGCAAAGGCTCGGAGATCCAGCCGTCCCTGGTCGAGCGGGTGACCGGCACACGCGTCGCCCGCACCACCGTCCCCGCGGCCTTCAAGGAACTGCAGGGCGCGGTGGACGCGGGCCGCATGCAGGACCTGGACAGCAAGTCCACCGTCAAGCAGTCCCTCTGGGCCCTGGCGGGCGAACTGGGCCTGGTCGACGTGGAGTCGGCGGCGGGCGCAGGGAAGCGGGGCGCGCTGGCCCTGCGGAAAAGGGGCGGCGACCGGGGCGCGGTGACCCTCGAATTCGCCGGCATGTTCCCCCTGCTCCTGGCCGTCATGGCCATCCTCTGGCAGTGCGCCCTGTACGGCTACACGTTCTCCCTCGCGGGCAACGCCGCCGACGAGGCGGCCCGCGCCGCGACGGCCGCGTACGCCTCCGGCGAGGGTGGCGAGGAGGCTTGCGCGGCCGCGGCCCGCGAGCACCTCCCCGAGGCGTGGCAGGGCGCGGCGGTGTCCTGCACGGACGAGGGCACGGTCTGGAAGGCCCACGTCGACGCGAAGGTCCCCCTGTTCTTCCCGGGAATGGACACGGGCTGGGAGGTCAACGGGGAGGCGGGCGCGGCGAAGGAGGGAGGTGAGGACGGGTGAGGGGGGTAAATCCAGCCCGTCCGGCGTTTGAGGACGAACTCGGCGAAGCCGGTGATCGACGGTGCGGACTGACCCGCCGGGGAGCGCACCGCTTCGACGACCGCGGCGTATCCATGCTCGAGTTCGCCGGTTTCCTCCCCGTCCTCCTCCTCATCGGCCTCGCGGCCATCCAGCTCGGCCTGGTCGGCTACGCCGCCAACCAGGCAGGCTCAGGAGCTCGCGCGGCAGCCCGCGTCGCCTCCCAGGGCGAGGGAGGCGAGGCGGCGGGTCAGTCGGCGATGGACGGCAGCCTCGACGCCACCGTCGCCATCGGCGGCGGCGCGGACACGACCACGGCCACCGTCACCGTCCAAGTCCCCACGCTCCTCCCCTTCGTGGACACGAACTGGAGCGTGACAAAGGAAGCCACCATGCCCAACGACGACGCAGCAGACGGGAGCTGAGCCAAGAGCATGAGCCTCCGCGACCGCGTGGCGACCCCGCAGACCGACGCAGGCCCCACCCGCGACGACAGCCTCGTGGCCGTCTACCGCTCCAAGCTCCTCGAAGAGATCGACCTCGCCGAGATGTCGTCCCTCACGGCCGCGGACCGCCGCGTCCGCCTGGAACGCGTCCTTGGCCACATCATCAGCCGCGAGGGCCCGGTCCAGTCGACCTCCGAGCGCGCCCAGCTGATCCGCCGCGTGGTCGACGAGGCGCTGGGCCTCGGCGTACTGGAACCACTCCTCGCTGACGCCTCGATCACAGAGATCATGGTCAACGGCCCGGACTCGATCTTCGTGGAACGAGCGGGACGCGTCGAGCAACTCCCTCTCCGATTCGCCTCGAACGACCAACTGATGCAGACGATCGAGCGCATCGTCTCCACGGTCAACCGCCGCGTGGACGAGTCGAACCCAATGGTCGACGCCCGCCTGCCCACGGGCGAGCGCGTCAACGTGATCATCCCGCCCCTCGCCCTGACCGGCGCGACACTCACCATCCGCCGCTTCCCCCGCGCGTACACCCTGCACGAGCTCATCGGCCTGGGCTCGCTGGACGAGCACATGCTGCTCCTGCTCTCCGCCTTCGTACGCGCCCGCTTCAACATCATCGTGTCCGGAGGCACCGGCTCCGGGAAGACGACGCTTCTCAACGCCCTCTCCGGCCTCCTCCCGGCCCACGAACGCATCATCACCATCGAGGACTCGGCCGAACTGCAACTCCAGCAGGACCACGTGATCCGCCTCGAATCCCGCCCGCCGAATGTCGAGGGCAAGGGCCAGATCACCATCCGCGACCTGGTCCGGAACTCGCTCCGCATGCGCCCCGACCGCATCATCGTCGGCGAGGTACGAGGCGGCGAGACGCTCGACATGCTCCAGGCGATGTCGACGGGCCACGACGGCTCACTGGCGACGGTTCACGCGAACACGGCGGAGGACGCCCTCATGCGCCTCCAGACCCTGGGCTCCATGTCCGAGGTCCAGATCCCCTTCGAGGCACTGAAGGACCAGATCAACTCGGCGGTGGACGTGGTCGTCCAGCTCTCCCGGCACGCGGACGGCTCCCGCAAGATCGCCGAGATCGTCCTCCTCGTCTCGCACGGCCGCGAACAGTTCCGCATCGCCCCGGTGACCCGTTTCATCCCCCGCCAGGCCGCCGCTTCCGCGGACCGCCGGGTCCACGGCTACTTCGAGCACCTGCCGCTGCCCCGCTCGGTCGCCGACCGGCTGTACGTGGCGGGGGAGCCGGTCCCGCAGGGCTTCGGGGTCGCGCAGGCCATCGACGTACTGAACACAAGAGAGGCGATCGGATGAGTACGAGGGCGAGTGCGCGAGCGCACGAGCAGGCGCCCCCCGGGCAGCTCACCGGACAGCCGTCCGGGCAGCTCCCTGGGCGAGAGGCCACGGCCTGATGGAGAACAAAGCCGCCCTGCTGGCCCTCGGCGCCACCATCCTGACCGGCACGCTCGCGGTCGCGGGCGTCCACGCGTACGCGACGGGCCGCGCCCAGCGCCAAGCCCTGGTGGACCGCCTGTCGATCGGCCCCGGCGAGGGCGACGGCGGCCCCACGGGCAGGGGCCGCCGCTTCTCGGCGGTGGACCGCCGCCTGCGCCGCACACGCCTGGGCCGCACCATCCACCTGCGCCTCTCGGCAACGGGACTCGACCTCACGGCAGGCGAGTTCTTCGTCTACGTAGTCGCGGTCGTCGCCGCGCTGTGGCTGATAGCGGCGGCGTCACTGGCCCCGTTCTTCGGCCCGATCGCGGGAGTGGTGGCGGTCTGGAGCGCGGTCGTCTTCCTCAACTGGCAACGTCAGAAGCGCATCGAGGCCTTCATCAACCAACTCCCTGACGTGGCCCGCATCCTGGCCAACGCGACGGCGGCGGGCCTGGCGCTGCGCACGTCATTGGCGATGGCGGCGGAAGAACTGGAAGCGCCGGCGGGCGAAGAACTCTCCATGGTGGCCGACCAGCTGACGCTGGGCCGCTCGATCGACGACACCCTGGGCGAACTGGCGGAGCGCCTCCCGTCCCGCGAACTGATAGTGCTCGTAACGACGTTGGTCCTGTCCAACAAGGCGGGCGGCTCGGTCGTGAACTCCCTCCGCAACCTCACGCAAACCCTGGAGGACAGGAAGGAGACGAGACGCGAGGTCCGCACGATGCTCTCGGAGGTCAACGCGACGGCGTTCACGGTCCCGCTCCTGGGCTTGGGCTCGCTGCTCCTGATCAATTCATCCAACGAGGGCGCCCTGGAGCGAGTAACAGGCTCCCCGGTGGGCCAGATGCTGATCCTGATCGCGCTGGGCCTGTACGCGGTGGGCTTCTTCGTGATCCGCCGCCTGGGCAAGATCGAAGTGTAGGGGGAGGGTTACGTTGACTTCTGGTGTCTTCGGTCTGGCGATGGCTGCGGTGATGGGCCTGGCGGTGGCGGGCATCTGCCAGGGCATCCGCATGTACCGCGCGGAGGCGAAACTCCCCTCGGACCTGGCGATCGCCCTGGAGGTCGGCGCCACCCGCGTCTCGGCGGCGGGCTCGGCGGTGGACCGCCTGGGCATCCGCTTCGCGCCGCTGGTCCTGCGCCTGATGGGCCCGAAGCGGGTGGACGCCAAGCGCCGCAAGATCGACATGGCGGGAAACCCGGGTGGCCTGACGATCGACCGCTATGCGGCGCGACGGGCGGTGTACGGCATCTTCGGCCTGGTAATGGGCTTGATCTTCTTCTCCAACGGCTCATCCCTCTTCGGCGCCCTGACCTTCGCCTTCGGGATCGGGGCGGCGGACGCATTGATCTGGCAGGCGATCCGCGAACGCCGAGAGGTGATCGACCGCACGCTCCCCGACTTCCTGGACGTCCTGGCGGTGGTCGTCTCGGCGGGCCTGGGCTTCCGCCAGGCGCTGGACCGCGTCGCGGAGAAGTACGAGGGCCCGTGGGCGGACGAACTACGCATCACCCTCCGCCAGATGGACATGGGAGTCAGCCGCCGCCAGGCCTTCGACGAGCTGCGCCGACGCAACGCATCGGAACAGGTCTCACAATTCGTCTCGGCGCTCCAGCAGGGTGAGGAGCTGGGCTCCCCCATCGCGGACACGCTGATCCAACTGGCAACGGACATGCGCCGAACGGACGCCCAGAACTCCCGCCGCCGGGCGGCGAAGACGATCCCCAAGGCAACGATGGTGACCCTCGTCTTCATGCTCCCGGCGACGATGATCCTGATCGCGGCGGGAATGTTCCTCGGCTCGGGTTCGGACTTCGGCTCGATCCTGGGGAAGTGAGGGTTCCTGTGAGGGCTCCTGTGAGGGTTCTATCAAGCCACTCGGCGAAACCCTCTTCGCGGCTGCAACGAGATGTGGGACAGTCGCTCGGGCGGAGGGAGGGGCGGGTTGGCTCCAGGAACCGCCTCTTCGAACCCCGACAACCCAACAGCCCTTTGCAAACAGCGAGTTCACGAGACGCACGGGAGGGGAAGTCGTGAAACGCAACGAGCCACCGACTGACCGACTGCCGACCTCTGCCGCATGCCTCGGGGGCGCGTGATGACCTCGCCACCGGGGAAGGGAACTCGCCAACTTGCGCGGCTGAAACGGCATTGGTTGCGGAGAGTGGCTGTTGGGTCACATGATCTCGCGTACGTTGCCTATGACGAGAGCGGCGTCGGAATTGGTTGCGCCAGCGGTGCGTGTATCGGGTGGGAGAGAAGGGGCCGTCGTGCTGAAGGATCGCGTACTCAGAGTCTGGGTCGACTGGACCGTGACCGTGGCTTCCCGGGTTCGGGGGAGGGAGCGGGATGCGGGGGCTGGGTTTGTGGAGTATGCGGGGTTGATGATTTTGATTGCCGGGATCTTTACGTTGATCGACGGCCTCGGGCTGGACGGGTTGATCTCCGGAGCGATCTTGGACGCGGTCAACGACGTTATCGGCGGCTGACGTTCAGTAGCCTGCGAAGTGACCGAGGGCAGACTCTCTCCATCTACATCTGGATGACGGGGATTCTGCTCTTCGTTGCGTTCGCCTTCTTTGCGTTCGCCCAAGCCGCATCCGCGCGCAATGGCGCTCAATCAGCGGCTGATGCAGCTGCGTTGGCGGCAGCGCAGGACGCCAGGGAGGAACTCGTCGACGGGTTGGGGGAGTCCATCGGCGAGGGAGACGAGTGGCTCGACTGGCTCGACGGTGACAAGTTCGCTGGTGCTGGCGCTCGAGGCGCCGCGAATGCGTTGGCTGCCGACAACGACTCGAAGGTCATCGACGTCATGCCGGATGAAGTGAATGGTTATCCGGGGTTCTGGGTGGAGATCGAGACCAACTACACCGTCGGTGACTCGATCATTCCAGGTACAGAGACCAAGCACGCCAAGGCCGAGGCCACTGCAATCATCAAGCCGCGCTGCGATCTCGCTCCGTCGGCCGACCCTGAGAAGGTCGTGGAATTCGACTGCGACGGCGGCGACTCTTTCGAGATCGATCCAGACGACTTCGATCTGGATGACCTGCCGGACGCGTCCGTTCTCTTCTCCGTTCACCTGGCCGACTGATGAGTGATCGACGAAAGAAGGAAGCTGTACCGATGAACATTCGGCGCACCATAAAGACCCGCAGGGCAATGACCGCTGTGGCGATCACTACTGGGCTGGTCCTCACGGTGGCCGGTTGCGGCGGCGGTGGAGGGGACGACGACAAACCCAAGTCGGAAAAGGGTTCGTCGTCCTCGGGCGGCAAGGATGACGCAGGAGGCGAGAAGGACAAGGAGTCCCAGCAGCCGGCTGCGGACACCGTGCTCGCAGAGGTCAAGGGTGAGCAAGGCCTGACCCTCAAGGTCACTTCCGCCAAGCGCGATGAGGGCGGCTTCCTCACCGTTGAGGGCACGGTGACCAATGGAGGTAGTAAGGCCTGGGTGGCGGCGAGTTGGCGTGGGGACGAGAACGAGCTGACCAAGAACGGCGGCTCGATCGCGGGAGCCAGCCTCGTGGACACCGAGGGGAAGAAGAAGTACCTCATTCTCCGTGACACAGAGGGCCGTTGCCTGTGTACACGATTTACGGGCGGGGTGCTCTCAGGCCAGACCGTCGACTGGTTTGCCCAGTTCCCGGCGCCTCCGGTAGAGACGTCCAAGGTCGACTTCCAGGTAGGTGCCATGCCCCCCGCCTCAATAGAACTCTCCGAGGGTGAGTGACCCATGGCCCACCCACGATCACGCACCCTGGCCACAGCCACGGCCACCCTCACGGCCTTCATCCTCCTCACCGGCACGGCCGCATACGCGGACGACGAAGACCCCAGCGCACCCCCAGACAGCACAACCTCCACCCCACCCCAGGAGGTCGACTCCAACAGCCCCGGTCTGAAGCTGGCCGACGGAGCGACCCTGGCCCCCGCGAAGGTCCTGGACATCAAGTCCGTCGTCGAAGACCTCGGCGGCGAGGAACGCCGCGAGGACACCAACACCGACGTCAAATTCGCCCTCCAGGCGGAGGTGCTGTTCCCCAAGGACAGCCCCAAGCTGAACCCTGAAGCGAACGCCCGCATCAAGGCGATCGCCGAGGAGGCGAAGGCCCAAAAGGCAACCAACGTCCGGGTGTTCGGCTTCACGGACGACCTAGGCTCGTACAGCCACGGCAAGAAGCTGTCGCGCGACCGCGCGGAGGCGGTGCACGACAAGCTGGCGAGTTACCTGGGCCCAGAGGTGACGTACGCGGTACGCGGCTACAGCGAGGACTACCCGATCGCGGACAACGGCTCCGAGGAGGGCCGCAAGAAGAACCGCCGGGTCGAGGTGTCCTTCCCGCGCGGTTCCGGCGCGGACACGGGGACGACGCCGTCCGGGAGCCAGGACTGACCGACCCGTGACCAAGTTCGCCCACCGGGTGGTCGTACTCCTCAGCGTCAACGGCCTGCGCACCGACTGCGAGACGTTCGAGGCGGTGTGCGCGGACCACGGCTGGGCCATTCTGGAGCAGCCGGAGCATCCCACCGGGCGGCAGTTGCGCGTGGTGCGGTACACGGTGGAGATGCGGATGCCGGGCGCGTACCGGGGCGCGGTACACGGTGCGCTGCTTCAGGCCGAGCGGGTGGGCCGTGAGCACCGCCTCGACCTTCGCGTCGATGCCGCCGACCGGCTTGAGCCCGACAGCAGGGACGTTCCCCGCTGGCGCCCCTATGAGGACCTGCCGGCCGCCCCTCCCCGATCGATGCCCAGATGGACCTGGTCCCTGATCCGGCGGGTCTCCATCAGCCAAGGGTTCCGCGATACGGGACGGGACGTGCGGGCGGCGACGGAGGAGGAGGCGCTGCGCCTCGCGCGCCATCGGCTGCCGGGAGCGGCTCCGGTAGCGCCCGGCATACGGGTGCGGAGTACGGTCACGAACCTCGACAATCCACGGGGGTTGAAGAGGGCCACGCGCATCAACTGGGACCGCGTGGCTTATTGCCTGGTCGCGATGTTTCTGAGCGCGGCGCTTCTGCCGAACGCGATGCGTGACGGATCCACCTTTGCCGCCGTGGTGGTCGCACTCGTCTTGGTGGCTTCCTGCTCGGGACTCTTCATGGCGAGGCGCAACCTACGTGGGCAGAGCACGAGGGTTCGCAGCGGAACCGACGGCGCCGTGGTCCCGGTCATGGGGGCTGTCACCCTCCTGCTCGGCTTCAGGTTCGGGACGGACTGGGCCGGGTTCCTGACGGGGCTGGCGTGCGTGGGTGTGGCCTTGGTCGCCCGCGGCCTGTACCTGTTCATCCATCAGCGGACATGGCGATCGTGGGTTCCCTGGGTGCTTCCGGCTCTGCTGCCGTTCATCTTCGGCGCGTTCCCCGGGGTGGGGTCTTTCGTCCACCTCGCCTATCTGGACGTGTTCGAGGTGGGCCTGGAGGACGTGGGTGTTCCCGCGTATTACCAACTGGCGGCGGCAAGTCGGTGGGCTGCGGTCGTACTGGTCCTGCTGCTTGGTCCGGCGATATACGGCTATGCCAGACACACCTATTGGAACGGCGCGGACCGCTGGCTCGCCGTGTTCCTTGCCGTGGCGTTCCTGGCGGTCGGCTCAGTCTGGGTAGCTGTCAGTGTCGTCCTCATCCCCGCCATGGAGGCCGGTGAGGCTGCCCGAGACACCGCAGCCAGAGGCGACACCCCACCCTCGTATTACGGCATCGAGCCCCAATGGGTCTGCGCCAAGCCTCTCAAAGGCACCGACCCCGCCGAAATCCCGTCCCAGGGCGGCGAGTTCAACCCGTCCCGCCGCTACCTGATGCTCGGCAGCTCCGGCGGAACGGTAGTCCTCTGGGACCGAGGCGATACATCCAACCCCTCCCGCACCGCCGACGAACAGACCCTGAAGCTGCCCCTCGACAAACTCCGCATAGTCCCGGCGGGGAAGCGCTGCTTGTGAGGCGGGGCTTTGGTGGTCCTGTGGCTTTGATTGGCGCCGGGGCCGCCCGGTTGTCCTGAGGTTGGCGGTTCCGGGCCGGGTGTAAAGGG
>NZ_JBHYIG010000217.1:0-16853 GCF_042740015.1 Streptomyces sp. NPDC059037 | reverse complement strand
CCCCCCCCCCCACCCCCCCCCGCGCCCCCGCCGCGGGGGACGTGCTGCCCCGCGCCGCCCCCCCCCCCCCGCGCACACATGGGTGTGTCCGCGGGCCCCCCCGCACGCCCACGGGCAGTGCGGGACCCTGCGGCTGCCCATCGACTGGGCGCGCCCGGCCGGCGAGAAGTTCGATCTCGCCGTGGCGCGCCGCAAGGCGACCGACCCGGATCGCCGGATCGGCGTGCTGATGGTCAACCCTGGCGGGCCGGGCGATTCGGGGGTGGACTTCGCCGTGCGGCGCGCCAAGACGCACTTCAGCGCGGAGGTGCAGGAGAAGTTCGACATCGTCGGATTCGACCCGCGCGGGGTCGGCGCCAGCCACCCGGTGAAGTGCTCCAAGGAGCTGTTGGAGCAGCGCCCGTCCGCCTACCCCCGCGACCAGGCGGAGTTCGGTCAACTCGCCGAGTACAACCGCGCGTTGCGCAAGGACTGCCGACGGCACACCGGCCCGGTCTTCGACCACGCCGACACCTTGAGCGTGGTCCGGGACATGGACGCCGTCCGCAGATCACTGGGCGAGCAGAAGATCAACTACTTCGGTCACTCCTACGGCACACTGCTCGGCGAGCAGTACGCGGAGGAGTACGGCGACCGGATCCGGACGATGGCGCTCACCGCGAACATCGACCACAGCCTCGGCGCCCGCGACTTCCTCGTCTCATCGGCCGCCACCGCGGAGGACTCGCTCCACCAGTTCGCGAAGTGGTGTGACCGCACCAGCTCCTGCGCACTGCACGGCCGGGATGTCACCGCCGTCTGGGACGGCCTGCTCGCCAGGGCCGACCGAGGGGAGATACGGGATCCCGAGAACCCGGACCAGGCCCTCACCGCGAACGCCATCGCGCTCTTCGCCTTCAAGAAGTTCTACGGCCCCGACCGGGACGGCCTGGCCACGTACGTGGCCGAGCTCGACGCGCAGGATCCACCGGACGCTCAGCGGCCCCGGGCAGAGCCGCCCTCGCGGACAGCGCCGCAGCAGACCGTCGCGGAGCCGTTCCAAGCCGCGTTCTGCCAGGACTGGCGGTTCCGCCCCAAGAGCCACAAGGAGTTCGCCCGCCTGACCGAAGCCGAACTGCGGGCCGCACCGCACATGCGCGGCTCACCACGTGTCCACGCCGGTGTGGCCGCCTGCATAGGCTGGCCCGACGAGGTGAACAACCCCCAGCACCGTCTCCGCATCACCGAAGCGCCCAAGATCCTCATGCTGCATTCGATGCACGACCCGGCCAACCACTTCTCATGGGCGACCCATGTGCACCGGCAGACCCGCGGGACGACGGTCCTGCTGCCGTACGAGGGCGACGGACACAGCGTGTACAACCGCAGTGGCTGCACACGCGATGCCGTGGACGACTACCTCACGGAGCGGAAGACACCGAGCCCTGGGAGCAGTTGCGCACCCGCCGCGGAGAACTGACCGGCCGGTCATGCGGCCGGCGTGACCGCGGTGGCGACCCCGACGATGGTGAGCCAGATGCCCAGGCCCTGGCCGGGGACGAGGGTGTCGGTGCGGACCGCGCTGAAGGGCAGGATTCCGGCGAGGCCCGCGACCGTGCCGAAGAAGACTCCGGTGGCGGTGAGGACGAGACCCTCGACGCCGACCATCGCGAGCACCTGCCCCGGAGTGGCCCCGGCCAGGCGCTGCCGGCCGAATTCGCGGCCGCGGTAGGAGGTCGCGGCGTACAGACTGTTGATCAGCATGATGCAGGAGAAGACCACGATGATCCCGACGACCACGAGGTTCAGCGTCTCCAGGTTCTTGTCCTCGACGGACTTGGCCAGACCCGATGCCTTGATCGCGTCGCTCTCGACGGCCTGCATGGAGAGCGTCGCGGTCGCCATGCCGGTGAAGACGATGAGCGGCATCAGCACACCGGCCAGCTGATCGGCGCGCCGCCGCATGTTGAGCACGGTCAGATAGCCGCTCGCCCCGGTGAGCGCCTCGAGCGGCCGGGCCAGTGTGCCGAGCAGGGCCCGGAGCAGCTTCGGCGAGAGCAGGGCGAAGCCCACCGAGAGCAGGATCGCCCCGTAGGCGGGCGCCGCCATGAGCGCGGCGTCCTTCGCGTCGAAGGCGAAGGTGGACAGCACGCCCGCGGCACCGGCGAGTACGGCCGCGCAGCCGGCGAAGCTCCGCAGCCGCCCCCGGGGGCTTGCGCTCCCCGGCGGCCGCCCGGGTCGCCCGGCGCACCGCGAGGAACGCGGCGCCCACCGAGGCGAGCAGGGTGATGTCGATGCCCGACATCAGGGCGATCGGCCCGAAGGAGAAGTCGACGCCGTCGGCGACCTGCCCGCTGTCCTGGAACATGCCGAGCAGCGCCTGCCCGCCGAGCATCGCGGGACCGATGGCGAGCAGCGATCCGACCAGGGCGACGACCGCCGCCTCGCCGACGACCATCCGTTTGATCTGCGCCGGGGTGGCCCCGGTGCTGCGCAGCAGGCTGATCTCCTCGCCACGCCGGCGTACGTTCACCGTCAGCGTGGAGGCGACGGCGAAGAACACCAGGAGGGTGCCGTAGCCGCCGACGACGCTCGCCGCGGTGGTGAGGCTCTCCACGCTGACGTCGTCGACGCCCTGGGCGCCCGCGGTGTCGTGCATCGAGTTGAACGTCATGATGATCGCCGCGCCGAGGAAGGCGGAGAGCAGCGTGGCGACGAGGCGTCCGGGGCGTTGCCGGACGGAGCGCAGGGCCAGGGAGAACATCGCTCACACCCCCAGCGGCACGGCGCGGTCGAAGCCGGCCACGACGTCGCCCAGGTGCGCGAGGCGCTCGGCGACGGCGTCGACGGTCGGGGACGTCAGCTGCCCGGCCAGGCGGCCGTCGGCGAGGAAAAGCACGGAGTCGGCGTAGGAGGCGGCGAGCGGGTCGTGGGTCACCATCACCACGGTCCTGCCGTGCGCCCGCACCGTCTCCTGGAGGAGCTGCAGGACATCGCGCGCGCTGCGGGTGTCCAGGGCGCCGGTCGGCTCGTCCGCGAAGATCACGCTCGGCTCAGTGACCAGGGCCCGGGCGATGTCCACCCTCCCCCAGTGCCTTAAGGGCCTGGGGGGACCCCCTGACGCTGGCCTCCGGAGAGCTCGTCGGGGTGAGCTTGAGGGGCAGGGTCGTGTTCTGTGCGACGTCGAGGGTGGGCAGCAGGTTGTACTGCTGGAAGACGAAGCCGATGCGCCGCCTGCGGAACTTGGTCAGCTCGGCCTCGCTGCCGCCCGTCATCTCCTCGCCGTCCACCATGACGATGCCGGAGTCCGGCCGGTCGAGCCCGGCCGCGCACTGCAGCAGGGTCGACTTCCCCGACCCGGAGGGCCCCATCACGGCGGTGAAGCTTCCCGCCGGCGGATCCGGATGTGCCCGTACGACGAGAACGACCACTCATTGCCATCAGTCCCTTCGCGGCGGACGCTCGCTGCGTCACCTCCCTGAAGTTACGGACAGTCGCGACCCGGGACATCGGGCGTACGACTCGAGATCGGGGTGGCGGTGGATACACCCCCCGGACACCCCGCGGACACCCCTGGCCCGCCGGTCGGCACGTAACGCAGCTCACAGCGATGGCCGCTCCACCTGGGAACACCCGCCGATGGTTCACCGTTGAACGGTATGTGGGCCCCGATCGCGATTCCCCCGTCCGGTCGGGGTCCACCCTTGTTCCGGCGTGTGCCGACCACGCTCTGTTTCACGCCTTCGAGCGCGAATATGCCAACCGCACCGCGTCGCGCGGCCTCGGGCGTCATCATGCGTCCATGGACGGTGCCAAGCCTGTGCAGGTCTTGTTCACGGCCGATGAGTACGCGGCGCTGCTGCGTCATGCGGACCAACTCGGACTGCCGGTCGACGAGTTCATACGCCGGGCCGTGACCGTCGACGCGCCGGAACCGCCCTGCCCGAAAACGGGGAACCGGCGCGGGTCCGCCGCCCCGGCGGCCGTCCCGCCCATCCGCCGGGATCTGGGCCCCGGGGGCACTCCCGCGCTCCAGCGGTTCCTGGACACCCTGGCGACCTCGGCGGAACCCGCCCGCCCGGAGCAGGTTCCGCCGCAGCCGACGGTCCGCACCTGCTCGGGGCAGTGAGCGGCCCGCTCAGGGCAGCGCGATCTCCGGGGTGTAGAGCTCCAGCCAGAGCGCGAGGTCCAGGGTGCGCTCAAGGCCGCGCCGCGACGCCTGGGTGATCTGCGGTACGTCGCGTCCCGCAGCCCGCGCCACCCGCTCCCGGTCCACCAGGCCGAAGACCGGGTGCGCGGGCTCGGCGAGCAGGTCCTTGACGTGCTCCTGGAGGGCGATGGCGTACTTCGGGTCCTGGGTGGAGGGATAGGGGCTCTTCACCCTGTCGTACACGGAACGCGGCAGGACGTCCGCCGTCGCCTCCCGCAGCAGGCTCTTCTCCCTGCCGTCGAAGGACTTCAGCGACCAGGGCGTGTTGTAGACGTACTCGACGAGCCGGTGGTCGCAGAACGGCACCCGCACCTCCAGGCCGACGGCCATGCTCGCACGGTCCTTGCGGTCGAGCAGGACACGGACGAAGCGGGTCAGGTGCAGATGGCAGATCTTCCGCATCCGGTACTCGAAGTCGCTCTCCCCGTCGAGCCGTTGGACGCCCGCGACCGCCGTCGCATAGCTGTCCTTGACGTACGCGGGAAGGTCGAGGGCGGCGGTCAGGTCCGGGCGCAGTACGTCGCCGTCGTCACCGAAGTGCTCGGCGAACCGCACCAGCCAGGGGAAGGTGTCGGCCGCGCGGGCCTCTTCGTCGAAGAACTGCAGGTAGCCACCGAAGACTTCGTCCGCCGACTCCCCCGAGAGCGCGACCGTGGAATGTTCGCGGATGGCCCGGAAGAGGAGGTAGAGCGAGGCGTCCATGTCCCCGAATCCCATGGGCAGGTCGCGGGCGCGGATCATCGCGGCCCGGATCTCGGGGTCGGCGAGCGCGTGCGAGTCGAGGACGATGTCGCGGTGCTCGGTGCCGGCCGCCTTCGCGACGTCGTGCACGTAGGGGGTGTCCGGGGTGGCGCGCAGCGCGTCGGCGACGAAGTTCTCGCTCTGGCCGACGAAGTCGACGGCGAAGCTGCGTACGCTCTCGCCGGCTTCGGCCAGTTGGCGCGCGGCGAGCGCGGTCATCGCCGAGGAGTCGAGCCCTCCGGAGAGCAGGGTGCAGCGCGGCACGTCCGAGACGAGCTGGCGCCGCACGATGTCCTCCAGGAGCGAGCGCACCTTGGCGATGGACTCCTCGCGGCCGTCGGGGTGCGGGCGGGTCTCCAACTGCCAGTAGACGTGGCGGCGAAGGCCGGTGCGGTCGACGGTGACGACCGTGCCGGGTTCGACCTCGCGCATGCCCTCCCACACGGCGTGACCGGGCGTCTTGACGACGGTGAACATCTCCCGCAGACCGTCGGCGCCGACGCGTGCGCGGGCCAGCGGATTGGCGAGGATCGCCTTGGGCTCGGAGCCGAACAGGACGCCGTCGGGGGTCTCGTAGTAGTAGAAGGGCTTGATGCCCATCCGGTCGCGGATCATGACGAGCTTGTCGTGCCTGCCGTCCCACACCGCGAACGCGTACATGCCGCCCAGGCGTTCGGCGACCGCCTCGCCCCACTCCAGATAGCCGCGCAGGACGACTTCGGTGTCCGATTCGGTGGTGAACGGGTGGCCGCGGCCGGTCAGTTCGCGGCGCAGTTCGGTGAAGTTGTACGTCTCCCCCGAGTAGACGAGGGCGACGGTGCCGCGCGGGGTGCGCGCGGTCATGGGCTGGCGCCCGCCGGGCAGATCGATGACGGCGAGCCTGCGGTGCCCGAGTCCGGCCGGTCCCTCGATCCAGGTGCCGCGGTCGTCGGGACCGCGGCAGGACATCGTCTCCGTCATCACGTCCAGCGTGTCCGCCGCGGTCCGCAGATCACGGTCGAAGGAGACCCAGCCAGTGATGCCACACATGCGCTACCTCCTGCTTCGCGCTGCCTGTGAGCCACACCCGGCAAACTAGGTGTAGACAGCAGCTATGTAGCAAGGGTGTGTCCTGCGACTGCGTACGGTCAATGCGCCGGTAACGCGGAACGACACATTCCGGCCATGGGCAAAGACTTCCCCAACAGCGGCTTCAGCGACCCGGACCGACGGCGGGCATCGCACCCTTGACCAGCGCCGCGGCCTCACCGCGGGCGTGGCCGATGGCGTCGGGGAAGATGTGCAGGCCGTGCGCGACCAGGCCGCCCTCGTGCAGCAGCATCAGCGCCCGGCCCAGCTTCACCGCCCGGCGGGGGGCGAGTTCACGGGCCAGACCGGTGAACAGGGCGAGCATCCAGGCCTTCTGGCCGGTGATGACCTGAAATGCGGGGTGCGCCGGGTCACTGATCTCGGCGTGCGCGTTGACCATGCTGCACCCCTTGCCGCTGTTCGCCTCGGCCCAGTCGCGCGAGGCGTCGAAGACGGCCAGGATCTTGGCCCGTGGGGTGGTCGCGGCCTCGACGTACGGGACGAGGAAGGCGCGCCAGCGCTCGTCGCGGCCCGCCAGATACTCGACGACGATC
Source organism: Streptomyces sp. NPDC059037 (assembly GCF_042740015.1). NCBI lineage: Bacteria > Bacillati > Actinomycetota > Actinomycetes > Kitasatosporales > Streptomycetaceae > Streptomyces > Streptomyces sp. NPDC059037. Next base: position 10,301 of record NZ_JBHYIG010000217.1, on the reverse strand, counting down.
TGCTCCTTGGAGCCGAACCGGTCGTACAGCGTCTTCTTGGTGACGCCGGCCTCGGCGGCGATGAGGTCCACCCCGACGGCATGGATGCCGCGTTCGTAGAACAGCCGGCTCGCGGCGTCCAGCGCCCGGCGGGCGCCTGGCGTCATGACGATCCTGCGCGGTGCACCATCAGCGCCATCAGCACCGGCAGCAGCACCGGCACCGGCACCGGCCTTCGCGATCTCGTTCCCGCTCTCACCCATGCCCCCATACTAAACCGATCTGTATACTCGGGAGGGCAAGTAGACAGATCGGTTTACTTCATCCGGAGGGACGCCGTGAACTTCCTGCTCTCGATCGCCTTCGTGCTGACCTGGAGCTCCGGCTTCATCGGGGCCAAGCTGGGCGCGGGCAGCGCGTCCGCCGTGACGGTCCTGATGTGGAGATTCCTGCCGCTGGCACTGGTGCTCGCGGTCGTCGCCCTCACCCTGACGCGGGCGTCCTGGCGCGGATTCACCGCGCGCGACGCCGTGCGGCAGGCGGCCGTCGGGGCGCTGTCGCAGAGCGGCTATCTGCTCACCGTCTACTACGCGATCCAGCTCGGCGTCTCCAGCGGCACGACCGCCCTGATCGACGGCACCCAGCCGCTGGTGGCGGGCGCGCTGGCCGGTCCGCTGCTCGGCCAGTACGTCTCGCGCACCCAGTGGGTCGGCCTGGGGCTCGGCGTGGCCGGGGTCGCCATCGTCACGGCGGCGGACGCGACGGGCGGCACCGATGCGCCCTGGTGGGCCTACCTGGTGCCGTTCCTCGGGATGTTCTCGCTGGTGGCGGCGACCTTCCTGGACCGCCGTTCCCCCCGTCCGGTCGCTCCCGCGGTCGCGATGACGGTCCACTGCGTCACCAGCGCCGTCGTCTTCACGGCGCTCGCGGTGGCCGCGGGCGCCGCGACGCCGCCCGCGGAGGCGTCGTTCTGGGTGGCGATCAGCTGGCTCGTGACGCTGTCCACCTTCGGCGGGTACGGGCTCTACTGGCTGATCCTGCGGCGCTCCGGGGTCACGCAGGTCAACACGCTCATGTTCCTCATGGCGCCGGTCACCGCGCTGTGGGGTGCCCTCATGTTCGGCGAACCCTTCGGCGTACAGACGGTGTTGGGGCTCGCGGTCGGGCTCGCGGCGGTCGCGGTCGTGCACCGGGGGAAGGATGCGCACGGAGGGAAGGGCGCGGCGGTGACGGTGCCGGTGGCCTGCTCGCCGCGGGACGATCCGGCTTCCGCGCCGCCTCAGTCCGCCAGCCGGAAGTCCGCGTAGTCGAAGCCGGGCGACACTATGCAGCTCACCAGGACCGGCTCGTCGCCGGCGGGGCGCGCCGACTGCCACATGCCGCCGGGGACCAGGGCCTGCGGGCGCTCGCCGTCCTCTAGGGAGGAGCCCATCCGTATCGGCTCCGTGCCCTCCTTCGGGAGCTCGCCGTCGCCGCCGATGAGCAGGTCGAGGGGGCCGCCGCGGTGCCACAGCCAGATCTCGTCGGAGCGCACCACGTGCCAGGCGGATTCCTCGCCCGGGCAGAGCAGGAAGTAGATGGCGGTGGCCGCCGCCCGCTCACCGGGGTAGCCGGCCGGCGTGAAGGAGTGGTGCGCCCGCCACGTCTCGACGAACCAGCCGCCCTCCGGATGCCGCTGCATGCCCAACTTGCGGGCCAGGAAGGGGCGTTCACTCGCGTCATTCATGCGTACTCTCCGTTCCAGAGATCTATGGACCTATGGGCACGAACCCGACGGCGCGGCCCGCCGCATCCAGGCGTCGGTCCATGAGCTTGACCGCACGCAGCGCGACCGCACGGTCGACGATACGCAGATGGGGCAGCGCGTGCGCGATACGGACCTCAAGCGCCTGCACGTCGCCCGGCGAGCCCACCCACACCGTCGCGACGAGGTTCTGCGGCCCCGGAGGCCGCGGGCAAGCCGCTGGTCGGCGCCTACTCCGTGCACGTCAGCTCCAACGGGGCGCCCGCCGGGATCATCGCGGGGCGGGCCGGCACCCTGACCGCGGGCAGCGCCGAACTCCGCGTCACCGCGCGCGGGCGCGGCGGCCACGGCTTCGCGCCGCCGTGACGCTGTGCGAGTCGCTCGCCGCGGGGCACGGGCTGACCGCCGATGTGGTGGCCGACGAGCAGTATCCGGCGGGTGACCGCCGCGGTGCCGGGCGCGCAGCTGATGGTCAGTGCCAGGCCGCGGAGCGCCGGGGGCGGCGCGGCGTTCAACCACTGCGCGTACGCCGTCTTCGACGATGCCGCGCCGCCCCCTCACGGAGGTGTGAGGAAGCCCTGCACGGTGGGCGCGTACCGCTCGGTGATCTCGGCGATCGGCGTGCCGCGCACATGCGGCCCGCGGGCGATCCCGTACATCACGCCCAGGCCGAGCAGCGTGCCCACCGCGAGTTCGGCGCGCAGGCCCGCGTCCGGTCCTTCGAGCCGCTCGCCGAGGCGCTGTGCCACCTGCGTACGGAAGTTGCTGCGCAGGATGTCGCCCTGTTCGCCGTGGAGCGGGGCGAAGACGATGCGCAGGATGGGGTCGGCGCCGTGCTCGGCCTGGCCGGTCAGCAGATGGTGGACCATGTGCCGGCCGAGTCCGGCGAGCGGTGCGTCCAGGAGGGCGTCGGCATCGGTCTCGAAGTTCATGACGCGGGCGAAGAGCGCGTCCTTGTTGCCGAAGTACTTGAGGATCAACGGAGGGCTCACACCGGCCCGTTCGGCGACGGCCCTGAGCGTGATGTCGGCGTGCGCGTGCCGGGCCAGGAGGTACCGGGCCGCCCGGATGATGGCGGCCTTGGTCCCCTCGGCGTCACGGCGGCCGTGGACCTCGGGGCCGGCGTCCGCTGTCGATGCGGTCATGGCGTCAGCGGTCATGGCGTCAGCTTCTCCCTTCCGGGGCCGTCCGCCGCCAGGGGGCCTGGCCGCCCTGCCGTCCGCTCCGGACCGTCCGGTGCCTTCTCCGAGGGTATGGCCAGGGCCGTGGCGCAGGCGACGAGCGCGATGATTCCCGCCATCGCGAAGGCCAGTTGATAGCCGGGCAGGGTCGGCACCCGCAGCCCGTCCACGGCGGTGGTGTGCTGGACGAGCACGGCGGCGACCGCGGCACTGCACACGCTCTGTCCGATGGTGCGCATGAGCACGTTCACCCCGCTCGCGGACGCCGTCTGGGTCGGCGGCACGGCCCGCAGGATCAGGGTGGGCAGGGCCGAGTACGCGAAGGTGGTCCCCGTCGAGACCACGGCCGCGCCCAGGATGATCACCCACAGGTGGCGGCTGTCCACGATCCGCACGACATAGCCGAGCGCCATGACGGCACCGCCGATCGCCAGGGTCACGCGGGCACCGTGGCGGGTGGAGACGCGGGCCGAGACGGGTGAGAGGACCAGCATGATCACTCCGTTGGGCAGCAGGCACAGGCCCGTCGCCACGATCGAGAGGCCAAGGCCGTAGCCGCTGGCGACGGGCGCCTGCACCAACTGGGCGGTGACGAGGGAGTTGGCGTAGAAGGCGAACCCGGCCAGGAGCGCGGCCACATGGGGCAGCAACACCCGCCGCCCGGCCGCCAGGCGCAGGTCCACCAGCGGCTGCTCCGCCCGCAGTTGCTGTCGCCACCACACGGACAGGATGACCACGGCCCCGGCGAACAGGCCGATCACCGGCGCACTGCGCCACCCCCACTGCCCGCCCTGGGACACGGCGAGCAGCAGACAGACGAGCCCGGCGGCGAGCCCAAGGGCGCCCCAGGTGTCGAAGCGGCCCGGCGAGCGGACCGGCGACTCGGCCACGGTCCACCAGGCGAGGGCGAGCCCGATGGCGCCCAGCGCGCTGGTGGCCCAGAACATGGCGTGCCAGTCGGCGTACTGCACGATCAGCGCGGCCAGCGGCAGGCCGAGCGCCGCCCCGATGCCGACCGTCGAGCTCATCAGGGCCACGGCGGATCCGGTGCGCTCCGGCGGCAGTTCGTCCCGCAGGATGCTGATCGAGAGCGGCACGACCGCGGCCGCCGCGCCCTGCAGCGCGCGGGCCGCGATCAGCACCCGGATGTCCGAGGTGAGCGCGCAGAGCGCCGATCCTGCGGTCATCAGGCCGAGCGCGGCGAGCAGCACCCGCCGCTTGCCGTACATGTCGCCGGCCCTGCCGAGCACGGGCGTGAGCACCGCACCGGCCAGGAGCGTGGCGGTGACCAGCCAGGACACCGCGCCCGGTGAACTGCCGGTCAGCCGCGGCAGATCGGGGAGGAGCGGCACGACCACCGTCTGCATGACCGCCATGAGGATGCCGCCGAAGGCCAGCACGGGAACGGTCAGGCGGGTGCATATGCCCGTGCGTTCTCCGGCGGATATCGGGACAAGCTTCATGATCGCTCCAGCTCGGGCGCGAAGGGACAGGGAAGTAGGGAGGGAAGCCGGGAGGAATGAATGCAGAAGAAGTGAGGTGAATGCGAATTCACCATAGCGGGTGAATGGGCTTTCACTACTGGTGAGTTCGGATACGAGATCCAGCCACTCGTGGGTACGTGGCATCGGCAAAGAACAGCCAACGCCCTTGTGTTCACTGGACTTTGCCCTTCGCCGTAGGTATCGAGTCAGCCATAATGCCGACCATGAAGAGACTGCGAATGGGCCTTGTCGGCACGGGCCCCTGGGCCTCGTCCACCCACGCGCCCGCTCTCGCCGCGCACCCGGACGTGGAGCTGGCAGGCGTGTGGGGCCGCCGCCCCGGCGCGGCGGCCGCGCTCGCCTCGGCGCACGCGGTGCCGGCGTACGCCGAGGTGGACGAACTCTTCGCCGTGAGCGATGCCGTGGCCTTCGCGGTACCCCCGGACGTGCAGGCGCCGCTGGCCGCGCGGGCCGCGGCGGCGGGCTGTCATCTGCTCCTGGACAAGCCGGTGGCGACGTCGGTGGCCGGGGCGCGCGGCCTCGCGGCGGCGGCCGACGCGGCCGGGGTGGCGTCCGTCGTCTTCTTCACGCTGCGCTTCGCCGCGCCGACCTCGGACTGGGTGGCCCGGCAGGCGGCGACCGGCGGCTGGTTCACCGGCCGCGCGGAGTGGTACGGCTCGTTCTACGCACCGGACGGGAGCAGCCCGTTCGACTCGCCGTGGCGCGCCCGGCGTGGCGGCCTGTGGGACGTCGGCCCGCACGCCCTGTCGATGCTGATGCCGTTGCTCGGAGATGTCACCGCGGTTACGGCCGCGGCGGGCCCCGCGGACACGGTCCACCTGATCCTGCGGCATTCCGGCGGGGCGTCGAGCACGGCGGCGCTGAGCCTGACGGCGCCCGTCAAGGCGTCCGGGGTGACCGTGGAACTGCGCGGCGAGGCGGGGACGGCGCTGATGCCTACTGGCGGCGGGCCGCTCGACGCGTTCCGGTCGGCGGTCGACGCGCTCGTGGCGGCCGCGGACTCCGGCCGGCCGCACGCCTGTGACGTGCGGTTCGGACTGCGCGTGACGGAGATCCTGGCTCGCGCGCAGGAGCAACTGCCCGCCGGATGAGCCGTCCGGGCCGTGCGATTTCCGCCCGCGGACAACCGCGGGCGGCCGGTACCGTGGCCGCTACGTAATGGCGAGTGACGGCACCGGCCGCAGCCAGTGGACCCAGGAGACCGTTCGGAGAAGTGTCGCGTCGTAGGTCCGGACTGCGACGTTTCCGACCACACGCATCGGAATACGAACAACCGATCCATACTCTTCCCGCTACGGCCCAACGGGCCTATGGGGTACCCGACGGCGAGGAATTTCAGCCAATTTCAAGCTCCCCGGTCAAGATGCCCCACAGTTGTGTCCGCGTGCCCACCGACGATCGAACTCGCAGGTCGGTGGTCCCGCGCTGACCATGATGCCGTACGCACTGATCGTTTTTCTTCGGGCAATCTTTACTCCCAAAGCTGCTAGGAATATTTAGACTGCTGATGCTCAACTCGGCGTGTACCCAGAGGGATTACCCACCATGAACAAGACGGCGCTGCGCGCTCTGCTCCGCGAACGACGCGCCCTCATCGCCCCCGAAGCCCACGGCTTCAGCCGCCCCACGGGCCAGGGGCGGCGCGCCCGCGGCCTCTCGCAGCACCAGGTGGACCAACTGCTGCACCGGACGATCGGGACGTATCACCGCCTGGAGTCGGGCAGTTACCCCAATCCGCCCACCTCCCTGCTGCGGGACGTGGCACGGCTCTTCGGGTTGAACGAGCAGGAGTGGGTCTCGCTCTGCAGGTACGCGCTGCTGCAGGAGCCGCCGGGGCCGTTGCATCAGTCGTCGGGCAAGGAGATCCCCGGGGTCTGGCAGGAGGCGGTCGAGAGCATCGGGCACATGGCGTACGTCACCGACGCGTCGTGGGACATGCTCGCCTACAACAAGCCGTTCGCCGATCTGTTCACCAACGGGGTCGTTCCCACCAACACGATGCGGTGGATGCTCCTGGACTCCGGCGGCCGCGAAGCCCTGACGGACTGGCACACGGCCTGGGCCCCGATGGTGCTGCCGCAACTGCGCGCCGCGCTCGCGTCCCGACCGGACGACGAGGTGCTGCGCCAGATAGAGAAGGAAGTACTCGAAGACGCCGAGGCCGCTCCCCTCTACGAAGCCAGCGACTTCTTCTCACATCCCGATGGCGACGAACGTCCCCTGCGCCACGCCCAACAGGGGCCCGGCTGGCTCACCATGTGTGCGGCGCAGCCCATGACGGCACCCGGCGCACGGCTGATCATCCTGGTGTTCCACCCGGGCGAGAAGCGGGCCCATACCCGCGCGCCCATGCTGCGGGCCCACTGACGGCACGTCATATCTCCCAATCCTCCGGCTTTCGGAGAGGGGACCAGTTCAGCGCGGTGAAGTACGTTGTGCCGCACGTCCCCCCACTCCGATCCAGCCACCGTGGGAGTCACCCGTGCCCGCCTATGTATCAAGACCCCAGACCGTCTTCGGTGACCAAAAGATCACCACCGCGGACATCGCGGACGACATACGTACGCACCACCCCGACCATCCTCGGCTCAGCGCGGCCCTCCGCGTCGTGGGCAACTGCGGTGTGAGCACGCGCTACTTCACTCGCCCCATCGACTCCCCCGGCATCGCGGGCACGGCCGACGTCGGTGTGCGGGCGGAGGCCGCCTTCCAGGACTCTCTCGTGATGGCGGAACGTGCCGCCCACGCGGCGCTCGATGCGGCGGGGCTGGCCGCGCAGGACATCGACGCGATCGTCACCGCCCATGTCACCGGCTGGGCCGTGCCCAACCTCGACGTACAGCTCGGCGCACGACTCGGTCTGCGCCCCACGGTGCGGCGCATCGCGCTGACGACCATGGCTTGTGCCGGGGGCGTCCAAGCCCTCATCCGTGCCGCCGACCTCGTGGCAGCACGCCCCGGCAGCAAGGTCCTCGTCGTGGCCGCGGAGGCCATATCCACGGTCTACAACCACGCCGACACCAGCATCGAATCGATGATCTACAAGGCGTTGTTCGGGGACTCCGCCGCCGCGACGGTCGTCACCGGCGAACCGTTCGGTGACGGGATCGCGATCGACGACAGCTTCGAGTACGTCCTGCCGGAGAGCCTGGACCGCTACCAAGGGCGTATCGCCACCGACGGATTCCACTTCGACTCCACCAAGAAGGCGCTGACCGCCGCGGACGACGTGCTGCCCGCGGTGCTGGACTGGCAGGGTCCGCACAAGCCCGACTTCGCGGTGATCCACCCCGGCGGCCCCCGCATCATCGCCGACACCGCCACCGCCCTCGGCCTCACCCCCCACGACGCCCGGCACTCCACCGACACCCTCGCCGACGAGGGCAACCTCGGCGGCGTCAGCATCCTGCGGGTCCTGGAGCGAACGCACACCGACCCGCCCGCCGCCGGCGCCCGCGGCGTCACCGTCGCCTTCGGGCCCGGCTTCGCCACCGCCGCGCTGCGCTGCCACTGGCACGCATAGCCACGAGACCCCCTCCCCCTTGGACATAGGCTCGCGTACGTGAACCTCCGACCCCGGCTCCACACCGACCTGCTCGTGACCGTCGCCGTCGCGCTGTTCGTCACCGTCGGCGCCCTCGTCGCCCTGGTGCGCGGCGAGGGGCCGGGGCGCTACGACGCACTGCCCTTCGTCATCCTCGTACTCACCTGCGGCGCCCTGCACTTCCGCGCCAGGCACCCGGTGACGGTCGGCGTCCTCACGCTGGTCGGCACCGCCGCGTACTACCTGCTGTCCGCGACGGACGGGCCACTGCTTCTGGTCTTCGCCGTCGCGCTGTACGCGGTGGCGGCCGCCGGGCATCTCCTGGTCGCGGTCGTGCTCGCGGCGCTCGCGCTGGGCGGGGTGGGGTTCGGCTCCCTGCACAAGGCGAATCCCCCGGTCGACGGCATCTCGCTGGTCCTGATGACCGGCTGGCTGGTCGCCTCGGTGGCGATCGGCGTGGTGTCACGGCAGCGGGCCGCCTATCTGCGCGAGGCGGAGGAACGGGTGGCGGGCGAGGAACGGCTGCGGATCGCCCGCGAGTTGCACGACGTCCTCGGCCACACGCTGTCCGTGATCAATGTGCAGGCGGCCGCCGCGCTGCACCGCCTGGAGCGCGATCCGGCACAGGGCGCCGAGGCCCTGCGCACCATCAAGGACACCAGCCGCGAGGCGCTCACCGAGGTGCGGGCGGCGCTGGGAGTGCTCCGGGAGCGGGGCGAGGCCGCGCCGACCCGGCCGGCGCCCGAGCCATCCCTGGCCCGGCTGCCCGAGCTGGCCGAGCGCGCCGAGCGGTCCGGTCTCACGCTGCGGACGGAGTCCGTGGGCGAGGCGCGGGCGCTGCCAGCCGGCATCGACGCGGCGGCGTTCCGCATCGTCCAGGAATCGGTCACCAATACGATCCGGCACGCCCGGGCCAGGGCGGTGCTCGTGCGCGTGGAGTACGGCGAGCGCGGCCTCACCCTGTGCGTCCGGGACGACGGGGTGGCCCGGCCGCCGGTGCGGCAGGGCGACGGCAGCGGGATCCGCGGTATGCGGGCGCGCGCCGAGGAGGCGGGCGGCACGTTCAGCGCGGGCCGCGACTCCCAGGGCGGGTTCCGGGTCGAGGCGGCCCTTCCGTACGACGGTGAAAGGCTGACGGCATGATCAGGATCCTGCTCGCGGACGACCAGCGCCTGGTGCGCGCGGGTTTCCGGTCGATCCTCGACGACGAGGAGGACCTGAGCGTCGTGGCGGAGGCGGGCGACGGCGACGCGGCGGTCCGGCTCGCCCATGAACACGTCCCGGACGTCGCCCTGATGGACGTCCGGATGCCGGTCGCCGACGGCATCGAGGCCACCCGCCGGATCGTCGCGGACCCGGCACTCGCCATGACGCGGGTGGTCATCCTGACCACGTTCGACCTGGACGAGTACGTGTACGACGCGCTGCGCGCCGGAGCCAGCGGCTTCCTGCTCAAGGACACCGAACCGGCCGAACTGCTGCACGCCGTAAGGGTGGCGGCCCGCGGCGACGCGCTCCTGGCTCCCGCGGTCACCCGCCGGCTGATCGCGGATCTCGCCATGCGCGCCCCCGCGCCACCCGATCCGGCGCAACGGCTCGCCCCGCTGACGAGCCGGGAGCGCGAGGTGCTCGCGCTGGTCGCGGCGGGCCTCTCGAACGACGGCATCGCCGCCGAGCTGACGCTCTCCCCCGCGACGGCGAAGACCCATGTCAGCCGGATCATGACCAAGCTCGACGCGCGCGACCGGGCGCAGCTGGTGATCATCGCGTACGAGTCGGGGATGCGGCTGCCCGGCTGGCTCGACCAGCGGTAGCGGCCCCGCAACCAGCGGGGTACGCGGTCGGGGCACGCCCACAACTCGTGGGGTAGGCGGTCATCGTGCGGTGCCCCCGTGAGGGCGACGATCCGCCGCCTTCCGCTTCCTAGCCTGCTGGATGTGGACACTCTCACCGCACCTACCGGTCTTCCTCCCCGCCGCACCGGCCTGTTCGAGCGCCTGGCCGCCTTCTCGCACCGCCACAGATGGCGGGCCCTGTCGCTGTGGGTCGCCGCGGTCATCGGGGTCACCGCCGTCGCGGGCCTGGTGGGCAGCGACTATCACAACGACTTCTCGCTGCCCGGCACCGATGCGCAGGCCGCGCGGACACTCCTGGAGGAGCACGGCGCGGCCCAGGCGGGCGACGTCGTACAGATCGTCCTCAAGGACGGCTCGGGGGTCGAAGGGGGCCGCGGCGCGCCGGCGGGGGGGGGGCGCCGAGCGCGGGGCGGGGGGGCGGCGGGCGGGCGCGCGGCGCTCGGAGAGCGCGCGCCGGGGCGCGCCGGGGGGGGGGGGGGGGCGGGCGCGCGC
>NZ_JBHYIG010000216.1:15677-16888 GCF_042740015.1 Streptomyces sp. NPDC059037 | reverse complement strand
GTCATGCGGTCGTCGAGGAGCATCAGCGTCAGACCGATGCGCTCCTCCTGGTCCTCGGTCAGCTCTCCCGTGTCGAAGCGCCGCAGGGCCTGCCGCTCCATCAGCTGACGCAGCAGCTCCACGACGGTCAGCACGAGCTTGACCAGGTCGCGCTCCACCGTGTCCGGGTCCAGGTCCAGCCGGTTCCGTCCGGCCGTCCGCCGATCGCTCATGTCAACTCCCGCCAGGGTGCGGGAACTTGCGCGTTCACCGAGCTGATGAGGGCGTTCAGATCGATACGGACGAGATCGACGTCCGCGATCCGCAGAGTCAGATCCCCGGTGATCACGACTCCGCCCGCGAGCAGCCGGTCGAGGAGGTCGACCAGGGCGACCTCACGACGTTCCACGACGGTGATGCCCCGCCTCCCCCGCCGTGTCGTCCGTGTCGTCCGTGTCGTCCGTGTTGTCGGTGTCGTCGGTGTCGTCGGTGTCGCCATCCAGGCCCGCGAAGGAGTACGCGGCCCACGGCCCTGTGAGCTCCACCCGCAGTCCGGGTTCCTCCTCGCCCTTCGTACGGCCCACCAGTTCCACGAAGGCCTCCGAGCGTGAACGAGGAACCAGATAGGCCGCGTTGAGAACGTTGCGGCCGGATGCCCGGGAGAGGGCCGCGCCCTGCGGGGCGTGCAGCCGGGCGTCCTGCGCGGATCCGGACAGCGTGTCGTGCAGTCGGCGCGCGAACTTCTCCGCCCTCTCCCACGTCTCCTCATGGGCGTGCGTACGCAGTCGGCGCCGGCGCAGATAGTCCCTGCCGTTCGCCGCCTTCTCCGGCGGCCCGGTCGACTCGGCGGCCGCCGGCTCGGCGTAGACCTTGACGCCCCATTCCACCCGGCCGTCGAGCCGGGCGAGCGCCCGCCGGAACGCCTGCTCCCGCGCCTCCATCATCACGCGTACGCCCGCGTCGTCCCGGAACACGGTGGCCAGCCGCAGCGGGAGCGGTGTGGTGACCGCGGTGAGCGCGTCGATCACGCCCTGGTGGGCCCGCGCGGTCGCGCTCAGCCACTCCAGGTCCTCCAGATGGCGGCGCAGCGGCTCCTCGGCGAAGTCCCGCTCCGGGACCTGACTCACCACGGCGATCAGACCCGGGGGTATTCAAGTGGCCGGGGGCCGAACAGCGTCCCCCCTGCACTACGCCGGGTGCCGGGGGCCGCAGGGGGGGGCGAAGGCGTAGAC
>NZ_JBHYIG010000216.1:0-15667 GCF_042740015.1 Streptomyces sp. NPDC059037 | reverse complement strand
TGGTCCCCGTGGGGGCGGCGCCGCGGCCCGTGGGCTAGGCCCCGCCGGGGCACCTCCAACCCCGGGGCCTTCTGCCGGGGGTGCGTCAACTGGCCCGGGGGCGATCCTGCGACGCCCGTGACTTCGGCCTGGAGCGGTGCGCCGAAGGGGTGGCAGACGGCGTAGACGTAGCGCAGGCCGGTCATGGGGACTCCCCCTCCACCCGCTCCCCGGCCCTTCCCTCTCCGGCCCTCGCCTGCGCCCCGCCTGGCTCCAGCTGCTCCAGTCGGGCGAGGTGCGCACGCAACTCGGCGTTCTCTCGGGCGAGTTCGTGGCGGTGCGCGCGGGAGGAGAGCGCCGGGTCGTCCTCCCACCAGTCGATTCCCATCTCCTTCGCCTTGTCGACGGAGGCGACGATCAGCCGCAGTTTGATGGTGAGCAGTTCGATGTCGAGCAGATTGATCCGGATGTCGCCCGCGATCACGACTCCCTTGTCGAGCACCCGTTCCAGGATGTCCGCGAGGTTCGCGCCGCTGCCCTGCCCGTACGGCTCGGGGATCCGGCCGGCCGTCGTCATCGGCGACTCCCGCCGTCGTCCGTCCCCGCGCCGGTGCGCAGGCCGATGTCCAGGCGGTCGAGCAGTTCGTCCTCCTGGCCCTCGAATTCCTCCTCATCGATCTCGCCCGCCACGAACCGCCGTTCGAGCAGGGCGAGTTCGGCCCGGACCGCCACCGGGTCGTAGTACTGCCGCTCGGCCTCGGCGAGTACCTGTCTCACCGCCCAGAGGCTGCCGCGCACCGGTGCGAACGGCAGCAGCAGCACCTCGCCGATCAGCCCCATGGGCTCACACCCCGCCGGTACGTGTCGGCTCGGCGGGGCCCGGCTCGACGAAGCTGTACGGCGGCAGCGGCCCGCTGACGCGCAGTTCGACGTGCGGAAGCGTCTCGCGGACCTCCTGCACGGCCCCGAGGAACTCCTCGGCCGAAGCGCGTTCCACCAGGAACGACACATTGGCCAGCCAGCCCGTGGAGTCGGGACCGGCGCTGACGGCCTCCGCCGCCGGCTCAAGCGCGCGCCGCAGCTGCACGGCGTCCTCGGCCTCCCGGCCCTTGACCGCGGCGACGACCATCTCGCCGAGCCGCAGCCGCTGTTCGTAACTGCCGCCGCCCGCTGCCCGGTTGGCCTCGGCGAGCGCCCGCAACTCCTGGTTCTCGGCCATCACGCGGTGGAGCGCGGCCGCCTCGTCGTGGCTCGCCTTGATGTTGTACTCGGCCTTGCCCGCCAGCGTCCTGAGCCGCTCGTGGTAGTGCTCGGCACGCTCCGCGAGCACGCTCGTGACGGCCGCGTCGTCCGGTGCGAGGCTGCCGAACCGCATCGGAAGCACCGCGCCTGCCGCAGCCGCCTCGTTCAGCACTTTCTGGTGGGCGAGCAGGTTGTTGCGCTTGGGCCGCAGCCCGTCGGGCGCGTCGCTGACGACCGCCGCCAGTTCGCCTTCCTTGATCACCCGCACGGGGTGCGGCGGCTTTCCCACTCCGTCCATGCCCACGGGGAGCGAGGGGTGCGAACATGCGGCGATGCCATAGACGTACGTACTCATTCCGGCTCCTTCTTCGTGCGTGTGGAGATCCCGGTGAGCTCGCCCATGGCGTCGGGGCGCCCCGCGATCCCGTGCGGGCCGGCCTCCAGGTCGAGGCGGTTGCACGCCTCGGCGAAGCGCAGATACGTGTCGACGCTCGCCACGACCACACGTATGTCGATCTTCAGGATCTCGATGCCGACGAGGGCGACGCGTACGAACACATCGATGACGAGCCCCCGGTCGAGTACGAGCTCCAGAACGTCGTACAGGCCGCTGGTGGCACCGCTCGGGCGGGCTTGCCGTGCCGGGAGAGCGGTCGTCCCGGCCGCTCGTCCTTGGCTGTCTCCGTGGAGACCGGCGGGCGCATGTGCGTCGGCCCGCCCGCGCTCGTAGCGCCGGATGCGCCGGTATCCGGTGAGCCCGCCCTGCGGGTCGAGGTCCACCTGATAGCTCGCCAGGAGACTCGTCGTGTCGGGGATCCTGGCGAGTTCCAGGACCTCGATCTCCAACGCCCAGCCGTCCTCGGCCTGTTCGAAGGACGACATGGACTCGGCGGTCGTCCCGGTGAGCTCGGCGAGCTGGGCGCGCGCCTGGCGCAGCACCTCCATGGGGCCCGGCGGGCCGTCCGCGGCGCCGCTTCCCGACCGGGGTGAACTCTTCGGGTTCTGCTGACTCGTGGTCTTCTTCGGTGTGTCCGAGGGTCTGTTCGTCATGGCCACCTCGGACTCCGAGTGGCCCACAACCCGTCGGCCAAACCTGGTGACATGCGCGAGAAGGACCGGCGGCCGGTCCTGATTCCGGCACCATCGTCGTCGTACCGTCGGGTGCGCCGAAGCCGAAGAGAGAGTGGTGCGAGATGAAGCTGGTCGTGCAGGAGTTCCTGTCGCTCGACGGTGTCTCCCAGGGCCCGGGGTCCCCGGACGAGGACACCAGTGACGGCTTCACGCGGGGTGGCTGGTTCGTGCCGCACCTGGACGAGGAGTTCGAGCGCCTCGCCGGCAGCTGGCTCGGCGAGGCGGACGCGCTCCTCTTCGGCCGCCGCACCTACCAGAACTTCGCGCGGGACGGCCTCAGATGACCGACCACCCCTTGGCCGGGATCATGAACAGCCTGCCGAAGTATGTGGCCTCCCACAGCCTGACCGAGGCCGACTGGAACCCGACCACCATCCTGTCCGGCGACGTCCCGGCCCAGGTCGCCGAGGTGAAGCGGCGGCCCGGCCGGGAGCTGCAGATCCACGGCAGCGCCCGGCTCGCCCAGTCACTGCTGGCCGCCGGGCTCGTCGACACACTGCGGCTCGCGATCGCCCCGGTCGTGGTGGGCAGCGGCCGGCGGCTGTTCCCGGACGGCGGCGCGCCGGCCGGCCTGCGGCTCGTCAGTCAGCAGACGACACCGGGCGGCCTGTCGGTGCATGTCTTCGCATCGACCGGCCTTCCGGAGTACGGGACCTACGGATCCGAGGCGTAGGTCCCGCACACCGCGTCCACCGGGGTCAGGTGCGCGGTTCCTGCGTGAGCCGTGCGACCTGCTTGTCGATCACCACGTCGAGCGGGAACCCGGGATTGCGCTGCGCGTTGCGGTCGCTCATGTTCACGGTGAGGGCGCCCACCCGCACAAAGGTCTGACGGTCGGTCAGCACGGTGTCACCAGGGCCGTCCATGCTCAAGTCGAAGGCGACCGCCTCGTCGCCCAATGCGGGCGTCTTCGCCATGGTGATCCGGGAGTTGAGCTTCTGGTCCGGGGTCGTCCCCACCAACGTCTTGCAGGTCTTGAGCCCCTTCTTGAGCCCTTGGAACTGCTCCGCCGCCCCTTGGCCGGCATACGAGGCCAGCCAGGTCCGGCCGCCCCACTGGTTGTCCTTCCACCAGAAGTCCTGGATCACGGATGTGGACGCATCGTGCGAGACGAGGGCGTCGAACACGTCCTGGCATCCAGGGCCCGGCACCAGGACCCGCGGATCGTACTTGGCAACGGGACCCTGTACGGGCGCGCTGTCCACCTGCGGCACTTCACCCTCACGCAGCAGGAGGGACTTCAGCTTCTTGGCCGTCAGCGGCCGGGAAGGAGACGGCGACAGCGACGGCGACGCGGACGCCGGCGCCGAGTCCTTCGCCTTCGGAGCGTCGGTCGACCCCTTCGGCGCGTCGGCTGATTCCTTCGGAGCGTCGGTCGACCCCTTCGGCGCGTCGGCTGATTCCTTCGGGTCGTCGGCCGATTCCTTCGGCAAGCACCCGGTGGCCACGACGATCATCCCCACGGCCATCGCCACACCTGCCGCTCTGCGGCACCTCGTCCACACCACCGCTGCCCCCCGTGATCCTCTTCGCCTGCGACGGGCAGACACTACGGCCCCGCGGCAGGTTCGGCCAACGCGCCCATGGGGCTGTCACGCCTGCGGGTCGGACTCCCGGGCCACCCGTTCCAGGCGGTCGCGATGGTTCTCCCACCACGCCTTGTCGTTGGACGGCATGCTGTCGTTGCCCTCGTTCATGCCCACGGCGCCGTCGATGAGTTCCCGGACGATGTCGGCGTGGCCCGCGTGCCGGTGCGTGTCGGCGATCACGCGCACCACTGCGTGATGGAGCGTCACCTCGTCCCTGCCGCTCGGCCACCACGGCACCTTGCCGATCGTGTCCAGGTCCAGCGCGTCGAGCGTCGCGTCCGCGTGTGCCCATGCCCGGCGGTAGAGCTCCACGATGAACTCACGTGACTCGTCGGCGGTGGCCCACATGTCCGCGTTGCCCTCGGCGCCGCCGTCGAGCCAGGGCAGCGGCTCGCCGGCCGGGCGCCCGAACGTGTCGCCGAGATAGCCGAGTTCCACGCCCGCCGTGTGCTTCACCAGGCCCAGCAGGTTGGTGCCGGTCGGCGTCAGCGGGCGGCGGATGTCGTACTCGCAGAGGCCTTCGAGCTTCCACAGCAGGGCATCGCGGGCGGACTGCAGATAGCGGCGAAGGTCGGCCTTGGGATCCGTTGAGGTCATGCACGCCAGTCTGCCGCTCTCGTGATCTCTGTCCACCGGTTTCACCCGCCGCCACCGACCATCGTTACGTACGTCCTGTACATTTCTTACACGAGCCACGGGCCGGCGCATCCGGCCCCGGGAAGAGGAGTGACGTGCCATGAACCGACCGTCCGCCCGCTATGTCCTGCCCGAGTTCACCGAGCGCACCAGCTCGGGAAAGCGGACTCTCGATCCGTACTCGAAGCTGCTCGAGGAGCGCATCGTCTTCCTGGGCACCCCGATCGACGACACCTCGGCCAACGACGTGATGGCGCAGTTCATGCACCTCGAATACCTGGCGCCGGACCGCGACATCTCGCTCTACATCAACTCCCCCGGCGGCTCGTTCAGCGCGATGACGGCGATCTACGACACGATCCGGTTCGTCACCTGCGACGTGGAGACGACCTGCCTGGGTCAGGCCGCGTCGGCGGCCGCGGTCCTCCTTGCCGCCGGCACCCCGGGAAAGCGCCACGCGCTGCCCGGCGCCCGGGTGTTGATCCATCAGCCCTCGATCACCGAGCCGATCCAGGGCCAGACATCCGACCTCGCGATTCAGGCGGCCGAGCTGCAGCGCACCCGTGCGCTCCTGGAGGAACTCCTCGTACGGCACACGGGACAGAGCCCGGAGCGCATCGCGGCGGACATCGAGCGGGACAAGATCCTCAGCGCGCCCGAAGCACTCGTGTACGGCCTGGTGGACCGGATCATCCCGAGCCGCAAGGATTCGCTCCGCGGCAGCAAGGACTCGCTCCGCGCCCCGGACGCGAGGTGAGCCGGTGATGCTGCCGCCCGAACTGCCTCCACTGCCCGCACTGACCCGCGCCGAGGGCGAGTTGATCGACCGGTACCTCGAAGTGGTCGATCTGCTGGGCCGGATCAACCCCGCCCGCGCGTCCGACACGTACGGCGGACTGCGCGCCGCCCAGGCCCTGGTGGGCAGCGCCACCGCGCTGCGGGACGCGCTGACGCTGATGCACCAGCGGGGCGAGAGCGCCGTGCACGCACCGACGTTGGCGCGGGCGCTGCGCGTGCTCGACGGGGAGCGGCGGTCCTGCCGGGTCACCGTGCCGCCCCCTTCGGCGCCCTGATTCCCCCTCAAGTCGGCTGCCCGGCAGGTCTGTAGCCGTCCGGGGCCGGAGTTAAACGGACCAGACGGGCTACCCCGTTCGGCGTAGCAGGTCGTCGTCAACGGGGTCGGTCGCAGTTGCGTCAGCGGTGTACGCGACGGCCGGAATGACTCCTTCCGGTGCTGGTAGAGCGATCGTCGAGCCCTGCGAAGGGTGCCCTTATCCGGCGTTGTCCACCTGAACGGTTCAGCCGTGAGGAGCCTCACAAAACGCCGTTTCGGCTCGGTTTTCGGGCCGTTGACGGGTCAAGATCCCTTCCGACGACAAGCCCCCGCCACAGCGGCGGGGCGGTCCGGGCGGACGCCGAGTCCTGCCGCCGCCCGGATGCCCGGTCGACATCGGTGCACCGGCAGGAGTGGAGGACCCAGGCACGACGGGTCGGTCCGGAAGGTCCGGACAACGGCCCTTGGGGTGAAGCCGCACACCGCGGCCGGGCAACTTTGTCAGCCCGAATCCGACAGGTCATCCTTCACAGGCGGCTGACGAAGGGTTGCGCATGACCGCGCTGAATCATGTTCCGTCGCTGCTCACCAGGGCCGGTTGCGCATCGGCTCTCACGCTCGCCGTCGTCGGCGGCACCCTCGTGGCCCCAGGGCTCACGACGGAGGCCCAGGCCGCGACACACGGAACGAAGGCCCTGAAGATCGCCGCGTCCAAGAAGGGCTCGCCCTACCGCTACGGAGCCACGGGGCCCAACCGGTTCGACTGCTCGGGCCTGACGCTCTACTCGTTCAAGCGCGCCGGCAAGAAGCTCCCGCGCACCGCCGCACAGCAGTACAACAAGACCCGGCACATCTCCGCGTCCAACCGTTCCCGCGGTGACCTGGTCTTCTTCCACTCCGGCCGGAACGTCTACCACGTCGGCATCTACGCGGGTAAGGGCCGGATCTGGCACGCCCCGAAGTCGAACACCGTGGTGCGGCTCGAGAAGATCTGGACCAAGAGCGTCTCGTACGGCAGGGTGCGCTGACCTGCCGCCGGGCGGCGGCGGCCGGCCCTTCGGCCGGCGTCGTCGCCCGGCGCGTCCACCGCGCTTGGCGCGCGCCGACCCGGATACTCGTGCGGCATGGCCGACGACAGTGGCTCCCACGCCTCTCACGACAACCGCAACGAGACGCCGTTCGAGCGCGCGGACCGCAACTTCTCGGAGATCCTCCAGGAGTTGAGGGTCACGCAGACCGGCGTGCAGATCCTCTTCGCCTTCCTGCTGACCCTTGCCTTCACGCCCCGCTTCCGGACCCTGGACGACGTGCAGCGCGCCACCTACGTCACCACGCTGCTGCTCGCCGTCCTCGCGGCGGCCCTGTTCACGGCGCCGGCCGCGGTGCACCGGGCGCTGTTCCAGCAGCGCGCCAAACCGCTGATCGTGCGGGTCTCCTCGCAGCTCGCCAGGGCCGGCATGGCCGTCCTGATGTTCGCCCTCGCCGGATCGGTGCTCCTGGTCGTGGACGTGGCGGTGGGCCGCACCGGCGGGATCATCGCGAGTGCGGGCACGCTGCTCGTGTGCGGGGGCCTGTGGGGCGTGCTCCCCCGCGTACTCCCCCGCCTGGCGCGCCGCAGGGCCGCACGGCAGGACGTCACGCCAGAGCCGCCTCGATGAGCAGCACCAGGCCGAGGACGCTCAGCGCGCCGCCGGTGACGCCCTCGATCGCCCGGGCGGTACGCGGCCGGCGCAGCCAGCGGCCGAGCCGGTCCACCAGGAGCGCGACGACCGGGAACCACACGAGGGCGAGCGCGACGATGATGGACGCGAGCAGCAGCGTCCTGGGCATCGCGGGGTTCCCTGCGGGCACGAACTGGGGCAGCACGCTGAGGAACGTGATGGGTGCCTTGGGGTTGAGGGCATTGGTGAGGAACCCCTGCCGCAGGCTGCCGCCCACCGCCTTCTCCTCCTCCCCCGGCGCACCGGCACCCCGCACCGGCCGTGCCGCCGACCGCAGGGTGCGGTAGCCCAGATAGAGCACATAGCCGCCGCCGACGATCTGCAGCACCCGGAAGAGCGTCGGCACCGCCGCGAGCACCGCCGCGACCCCGGCCACCGCGAGCGCCGTGTGCACCAGGAGCCCGCCCGCGACACCGATCGCGCAGGTGACCCCGGCGCGGCGGGAGGCGAGGGCGTTGCGCACCACCACGGCGAAGTCGGCGCCCGGCATGGCGACCATGCCCGCGGCGACTCCGGTGAAGGCGACCAGTTGTGCGTCCATGGCCCCCAGCCTGCCGTTCTTCTGCCTTCAGCAGGTATGTGGAATATCCTGGGTCTGCCTTAAGCAGGCGTTTACCCCCACGCCGACGGCCCGCCGCGGCGGGAGACACGGGAGACACCATGTACGACCCGACGCGGCTCGCCGCACTGGTGGCCGTCTCCGAGGCCGGGTCGATCACCCGCGCCGCCGAGCGCCTCGGCTACACCGTGCCCGCCCTCTCCCAGCAGCTGGCCAAGCTGGAGCGGGAGGCGGGCACCCCGCTCCTCGTCCGGCATCACCGCGGGGCACGGCTGACCGGTGCGGGCGAGCTGCTGCTGGCCCGCGCGCGCCGGGTCCTGGACGAGATGGAGCGGGCGCGGCATGAACTGGCGCAGCTGTCGGGCCTGTCCGGCGGCCGACTGCGGGTGGGGACCTTCACCACGGCGGGGATCCATCTGGTGCCGCCCGCGCTGACCGCGTTCCGCCGTGCCCATCCGGACATCGAGCTGACGCTGCGGGGCTATGAGCCGCCGCTCGGTGTGGCGGCCGTGGCGGCGGGCGAGGTCGACCTGGCGCTCACGCACACCTATGAGCCGTCGGATCCCGTGCCGTTGCCCGCGTCCGTGAGCGCGGAGCCGGTCCTGGTCGAGGAGTTGGTCCTGGTGACCTCGCCCGGGCACGCGCTGGCGGGCCTCTCGTCGCGGCTGCCGCTCGCCGAGCTCGCCGGGCAGCCGCTGATCAGCATGGCGCCGACGCATCCGCCCCGGCACGGCGTGGAGTCGGCACTCGCACGGGCCGGGGCGACCCCCTCGGTGCTTGTCGAGACTCCGGGCTACGCGCTGGTGTGCGCGCTGGTCAGCGCCGGCCTCGGCGTCGCCGTCGTACCGGAGATGGTGGCGCGGACGGCGGCCACCCCGGTGGGGGTCCGGCCGCTGGAGCCGGGAAGTCTCCGCCGTACGATCTCGGTCGTCCACCGCAGCGACGGTTCGCATCCGGCGGCCGACACCTTCCGGGCCCTGCTCCGTGGGGCATTCGGGCGCTCAGCGGGTTGAGGTCGATGGCGACGGCACCTCGCCCCGGACCGCCCCCGTCCACGGCAGCGCGATCCAGACCGTCTTGCCGCCCTCGGGGGTGGGGGTGACCGAGAGTCTGCCGCCGCATTCGACGGTCAGCCAGCGGATGATCACCATGCCGCGGCCGTTGTCCTGCTGGACGGCGGCGGGCAGCCGCTTGGGGTAGCGGGGGTGACTGTCGGTGACGCCGATGCGCAGCTGCTCCTCGCGGTCCAGTTCGATGCCCACGGTGAAGGTGGGCGACTGTCCGAGGGTGTGCTGGACGGCGTTGGTGGCCAGTTCGGAGACGATGAGCCGGACGGTGTCGGCCACTTCGGCGTCGCCGGGCAGGCCCCACTCCGTGAGGACGTTCGATACGTACTTCCGGGCCGCGGAGACCGAGGCAGGATCGCTCGGCAGAGTGACGGATGCTTCCTGAAGGTCTGCCATGGCGACGCTGTCCCTTTCCCACCGGGACTGGACTCCGACTCGTAGCGGAAGGCACGAGGACAGTCCCGGAATGGTGCTTCGCGCCAGACTGCCACTACTGGGCCCCTCACGTGTGGCGATCCACCGAGATGTGCATATATCTGTCGCTCAAAGCGGTGAACTCTGCTACGGCAGACCGTATTTGGGCACGAGACCGGCACTTCCTCTACTGTCGCCCGTGAGAGACCGGGGGAGGCCGGAAAATGAGGCTCCGTCGGAGAGGAGACGGACATGCAGCACGGTCCCGCGGTGCGCCGCCGCAAGCTCGGCGCCGAACTGCGTGCGCTGCGCACGCTCGCGGGGCTCACCAGCGGCCAGGCCGCGAGCCGGGTCGGCTGGCACCAGTCGAAGGTGAGCCGGATCGAGACCGGGCGTAGCGGTGTCAAGGCCGCGGACGTACATCTCCTCCTCGACGCGTACGAGGTGAAGGATGCACAACTCCGCCAGTTGCTGGTCGCGTTGGCGGGCGCCGACGACCGCGGCGGGCGTCACCACTGGTGGCACGCCTACCGCGGGCTGCTGCCACCGGCGTACCGCGATTTCATCAGTCTGGAATCACAGGCCTGCCGCGTCCGCACCCTGGAGACCAATGTCGTGCCCGGCCTGCTCCAGACGCCCGACTACGCGCGAGCGGTGACCCGGGCCGCGCTGGACGGTCTGCCGGACGAGCAGGTGGACGCGCTGGTGGAGGTGCGCCTGGCCCGCCAGGACGTGCTGCGCGCGCGACGGCCGCTGCGACTGAGCGTGATCCTGGACGAATCGGTGCTGCACCGGCAGATCGGCGGGGCACAGGTGCTCGCGGGGCAGCTGAAGCGGTTACAGGAGGCGGCACAGCTGCCCCATGTGCGGTTGCAGGTGCTGCCGTTCGCCGCGGGAGAGCACAGGGGACTCCTCGGCTCTTTCGTTATCTTCTCATTTCCGAACATTGCTGATCTGGATGTGGTTGTTCTCGACCATTTGACGAGTAGCCTCTACCTCGAACGGAAAGAAGACCTCCAGGCATACACGGATGCCTTCAACTCCCTTCTAGGACAAGCACTTTCACCCGAGGAATCAACGGATCACATCGCCGGGATAGGTGACGGCGCGTAAGGGGGCACCATGACTGCATTGCCTCGGTACGTATCCGACAGCACTTCTCTGAGCGGCGCACGGTGGCAGCGCAGCAGCCACAGCAACGGAATGAACAACTGCGTCGAGACAGCCCCGCTGACTTCAGGGCCGAAGTCGGGACTGCTTGCCGTGCGCGACTCCAAGCACACCGCAGGGCCCGCCCTGCTCTTCCCGCACGCCACCTGGGAGGCCTTCGTCCACGGCCTCCGGTGACGGGCGGACCCCCGGTGACTACCGGGGTGCGGTACGGCTGATCACTCGTACGGCATCGGCGATCTGCGCGCCGGTGAGATCCGCACGGGCGGTCAGCCGCAACCGCGAGATGCCGTCGGGGACCGACGGCGGACGGAAGCAGCCGACGGCCAGACCCGCGCCGCGGCAGTCGGCGGCCCAGCGCACGGCGGCTTCCGGCGACGGGGCGCGCACCGAGACGACGGCCGCGTCGGGGCGCACCGCCCGCAGACCTTCCGCCGTGAGGCGTTCATGCAGCTCGGCCGCGACCGCGCGGGCCCGCGCCGCCCGCTCGGGCTCGGCGCGCAGCAGCCGCAGGGCGGCCAGCGCGGCACCGACGGCTGCCGGGGCGAGCCCCGTGTCGAAGATGAAGGTGCGGGCGGCGTTGATCAGGTGGTCGATGACCTTGGCGGGGCCGAGCACCGCACCGCCCTGGCTGCCGAAGGACTTCGACAGGGTGACCGTGGCCACGGTGTGCGGGCTGCCCGCGAGCCCGGCCGCCTGCGGTGCGCCGCGGCCGCCGTCGCCGAGCACGCCGAGGCCATGGGCGTCGTCGACGATCAGACCGGCGCCGAACTCACCGGCGGCTGCGGAGAGTTCGGCCAGCGGGGCCGCGTCGCCGTCCACCGAGAAGACCGTGTCCGACACGACGACCGCCGGGCCGCGGTGGCCGTCGAGCGTCTTGCGCACGGCGGCGGGATCGGAGTGCGGAACCACCTGGGTCGTGCCGCGCGCGAGGCGGCAGCCGTCGATCAGCGAGGCGTGATTGCCCCCGTCGGAGACGATCAGCGAGCCGTGCGGGGCGAGCGCCGTGACCGCGGCGAGGTTCGCGGCGTATCCGGAGGACAGCACGAGGGCGGACTCGAAGCCGCAGAACTCGGCGAGTTCGCGCTCAAGGTCCGCGTGCAGCTCGGTGGATCCGGTCACCAGGCGCGATCCGGTCGCCCCGCCGCCCCAGCGGCGCGCCGCGGCCGCCGCGCCCTCGGTGATCTCGGGGTGCCGCGCCAGGCCCAGGTAGTCGTTGCTCGCCAGGTCGAGGAGGTTACCGGCGTCGGCGGGACGCGGGCGCAGGGTGCGGACAAGGCCGGCCCTGGCACGCAGGCTCGCCTGCTCGTCGATCCAGTCGAACGGCGAGCTCGCCATGGGATTCCTCCGGGGCATGGTCAGTGGCCGGTTGCAGACAGTGCGGTTGCGGACGGTGCGTTTGTAGACGGTGCGTTTGTAGACAGTGCACAGACCCTAGCCGTCCGGCCACCAGGCCAGGATGTGGCAATACCCACACCTCAAAGCGTTTCTGTTGTGCGAACTCTCCTTGGAAAGGCAGGCTCTCGTGCGTAAGGATCAGCGCCATGGATCTGCTGAACACGCTGGTGGACAAGGGGCTTCGGCGCGAGCTGCCGACCCGTGAAGAGGCGCTGGCCGTGCTGGCCACCTCCGACGACGAGCTGCTCGACGTGGTGTCGGCCGCCGGGAAGGTACGGCGCCAGTGGTTCGGGCGACGGGTGAAGCTCAACTATCTGGTCAATCTCAAGTCGGGCCTGTGCCCCGAGGACTGCTCGTACTGTTCGCAGCGCCTCGGCTCCACGGCCGGGATCCTCAAGTACACCTGGCTGAAGCCCGACGAGGCCTCGCAGGCCGCCGCAGCGGGTGTCGCGGGCGGCGCCAAGCGGGTCTGCCTGGTCGCCAGCGGCCGCGGGCCGACGGACCGTGACGTCGACCGGGTCTCGCAGACCATCGAGGCGATCAAGGAGCAGAACGAGGGCATCGAGGTGTGCGCCTGCCTCGGTCTGCTCTCCGCCGGCCAGGCGGACAAACTGCGCACGGCGGGCGCGGACGCGTACAACCACAATCTCAATACGTCCGAGGGCACGTACGGCGAGATCACCACGACCCACACCTACGCCGACCGCGTGGACACGGTGCAGCAGGCGCAGGCTGCGGGCCTGTCCGCCTGCTCGGGTCTGATCGCGGGCATGGGCGAGACGGACGAGGACCTCGTGGACGTGGTCTACGCGCTGCGCGACCTCGACCCCGACTCGGTGCCGGTCAACTTCCTGATCCCCTTCGAGGGCACCCCGCTGGCCAAGGAGTGGAACCTCACCCCGCAGCGCTGTCTGCGCATCCTCGCGATGGTCCGCTTTGTCTGCCCCGACGTGGAGGTACGTATCGCGGGCGGCCGCGAGGTGCATCTGCGCACGATGCAGCCGCTCGCCCTGCACCTCGCCAACTCGATCTTCCTCGGCGACTACTTGACCAGTGAGGGCCAGGCGGGCAAGACCGACCTGGAGATGATCGCTGACGCCGGCTTCGAGGTCGAGGGCGCGGGCACCGTGACGCTGCCCGAGCACCGCGCGGACGCGATCGCGGCGGCCGGGTGCGGCTCCCACGCGGAGAGCGGGGGCGGCTGCGGGTCGCACGGCGGGGGCGGCTGCGGTCCCTGTGGTTCGTCCGCACAGTCGGAGCCGTCGGAGCCTTCCGTGGCCGCGGAGACCACGGCGGCCTCCGAGACCTCCGAGGCGCGTACGGATCTGGTGGCCGTACGCCGCCGGGGCGCGGGAACGGACCTGGCGCCCAATGCCTGACCTGCCCGTATCGGAGCTGCTCGACCTCGACCGACGCCATGTCTGGCACCCCTACGGCCCCATGCCCGGCCGCCAGGAGCCCCTGGTCGTCGAGTCGGCGAGCGGCGTACGGCTCCGGCTCGCGGACGGCGGGGGCGAACTGGTCGACGGCATGTCGTCCTGGTGGTCGGCGATCCACGGCTACAACCACCCGGTGCTCAACGACGCGGTCCGCGGCCAGCTGGAGCGGATGAGCCATGTCATGTTCGGCGGGCTCACCCATGAGCCCGCGATCGGCCTCGCGAAGCGCCTTGTCGACATGTCGCCCGACGGTCTGGAGCATGTCTTCCTCGCGGACTCCGGTTCGGTGTCGGTCGAGGTCGCCGTCAAGATGTGCCTGCAGCACTGGCGCTCGCTGGGCCGTCCCGCCAAGCGGCGGATGCTGACCTGGCGCGGCGGCTACCACGGCGACACCTGGCAGCCGATGGCGGTGTGCGACCCCGATGGCGGCATGCACGAGCTGTGGCAGGGCGTACTGCCCCAGCAGGTCTTCGCGGACGCACCGCCGGCGGGTTTCGATGCGTACGACGATGTGTACGCGGAGCATCTGCGGGAGCTGATCGGGCGGCACGCCGACGAGCTTGCCGCGGTCATCGTGGAACCGGTGGTGCAGGGCGCGGGCGGGATGCGGTTCCACTCCCCCGCCTATCTGCGGGTGCTGCGCGAGGCGTGCGACGAGCACGACGTGCTGCTCGTCTTCGACGAGATCGCGACGGGGTTCGGCCGCACGGGCCGGCTGTTCGCCGCGGACCACGCGGGCGTCACGCCCGACGTCATGTGCGTGGGCAAGGCCCTGACCGGCGGCTATCTGACGATGGCGGCCACGCTGTGCACGGCGAGGGTCGCCGACGGCATCTCGCGCGGCGAGGTGCCGGTGCTTGCCCACGGCCCCACGTTCATGGGCAATCCGCTCGCCGCCGCGGTGGCCTGCGCCTCGATCGACCTGCTGCTCGGGCAGGACTGGCAGACCGAGGTCAAGCGCATCGAGACGGGCCTGCGCGGCACGCTCGGCGAGGCGGCCACGCTGCCGGGCGTACGGGACGTACGCGTGCTCGGCGCGATCGGTGTCGTCCAGCTCGACCACCCGGTGGACATGGCAGCGGCCACGCGCGCCGCGACGCGCGAAGGCGTGTGGGTGCGACCGTTCCGCGACCTGATCTACACGATGCCGCCGTTCATCACGGGCGACGACGACGTGGCACGGATCGGGCGCGCGGTGTGCGCGGCAGCGAAGGAGGCCTGACATGACGGTCCTCGTGGTGTCCGGCACGGGCACCGAGATCGGGAAGACCGTGACGACGGCCGCGGTGGCCGCACTCGCGGTCGCCGCGGGACGGAGCGTCGCCGTGCTCAAGCCCGCGCAGACCGGGGTCGCGCCCGGTGAGCCGGGGGACGCTCAGGAGGTGGTGCGCCTTGCGGGCGATGCCGTCACCACCCTCGAACTGGCCCGCTTTCCCGAGCCGTTGGCGCCGAACACCGCCGCACGGCGGGCCGGGATGACGCCGATCCGCCCGCACGAAGTGGCCGATGCGGCCGAGAAGTTGGCGGCCGAGCACGATCTGGTCCTGATCGAGGGCGCGGGTGGCCTGCTCGTCCGCTACGACGACGAGGGGGCGACCCTGGCCGATGCCGCCCGGCTGCTCTCCGCTCCGGTCCTTGTCGTCGCGTCGGCGGGCCTCGGCACGCTCAACACGACGACCCTGACCGCGGAGGCGCTCCGCGCCCGCGAGCTGACGCCGTTGGGCGTGACGGTCGGCAGCTGGCCGACCGCCCCGGACCTGGCATCCCGCTGCAACCTCGCCGACCTGCCGCAGTCGGCCGGAGCGAACCTCCTGGGCGCGATCCCGGCGGGCGCGGGCACCCTCTCAGGAACCGACTTCCGCACCCGAGCGGGGAGTTGGCTGGGCCCCGAGCTGGGCGGCGAGTGGGACGCGGCGGCTTTCACTGCACGAGAGGCGCCGGGGGCGCGGGAGGCCTGACGGCCACTGGGCTGAAGGGGGGCGGGGCCTTCGGGTCTTGTCCCCCTTCCCTATGCGCGACGCTGGGGGCACCGGAAGGCTGAGGGGCGAAAGGGCTGACGCAGGGCGGGAACTCGGGAGCCCGTCGCTCCTTCCCCCTTCACGGCGCGGCAGGCGCCGGGAGTACCGAAAGCCCGAGGGTCAGTGGCTGACGGGGGCGGGACCTTGGAGCCCGTCGCCTATCCCTCTTCACGACGCGGCAGGCGCCGGGAACGTGGGAAGCCGGGGGGCCACTGAGCTGACACAGGGCGAGACCTCGGACCCTGTCACC
>NZ_JBHYIG010000215.1:10550-16935 GCF_042740015.1 Streptomyces sp. NPDC059037 | reverse complement strand
TGTGTGTTGTAAACGCGCCGGGGGTCGGGCGAGCCGGGGCGAAACACAACGGCGTCAACCCCACTTCATCGCGCCCGGGGGGCGGTGGGCCCCCGGCCCCCGCCACCCGCCGCCGGGCCGCGGGGCCACAGCCATGTTCAGCCGCTGCCCTGTTCAGGCAGCTTCGGGGAAGTGGCACGACACCTGCCGCGCCGTGTCCGGCGCCGTGGTCCGCAGTGCCGGTGCCTCGGTGCGGCAGATCTCCTGCGCCTTGGCACACCGCGGGTGGAAGGTGCAGCCGGGAGGCGGGGCGGCCGGGCTCGGCGGGTCGCCGAGCAGGGTGATCCGCTCGCGGGCCCGCTCGGCCGCCGGGTCCGGCAGCGGCACGGCGGACAGCAGCGCCCGGGTGTAGGGGTGGGCGGGAGCCGCGTACACCCGTTCCTTCTCGCCGATCTCGACGATGCGGCCCAGGTACATCACGGCGACCCGGTCGCAGACCCGTTTGACCACGGACAGGTCGTGGGCGATGAAGAGATAGGCGAGGCCGAGTTCGCGCTGAAGCCGTTCCATCAGGTTGACGATCTGGGCCTGGACGGAGACATCGAGGGCGGAGACCGGCTCGTCGGCGACGACGAGGCGCGGGCTCGTGGCGAGCGAGCGGGCGATACCGATGCGCTGGGCCTGGCCACCGGAGAACTCGTGCGGATAGCGGTCGATGTGCTCGGGGATGAGCCCCACCAACTCCATCAACTCCACGGCACGCCTGCGGGCGTCCGCCGCCGAACTGCCCTGAACGAGCAGCGGATCGGAGATGATCCGGGCCACCGTCTGGCGGGGGTTGAGGGAGGAGTGCGGGTCCTGGAAGACCATCTGGAGGTCTGTGCGCAGCGGCTTCAGTTCGCGCTGTGACAGGTGGCTGATGTCGCGCCCGTCGTACGTGAGGGAGCCTGCGGTGGGTTCCAGGAGCCGGACGATCATGCGGCCGGTGGTGGACTTGCCACAGCCGGACTCCCCGACCAGGCCCAGCGTCTCGCCTGCCGCCACATCGAAGGTGATGCCGTCGACGGCCCGGACCGGGGCGGAGCGCCGCCTCCCGGGGAATGTCATCGTCAAGTCCCGTACGGACAAAAGAGGTTCGGTGGATGCCAAGAGGCTCATGAGGCGACGCCTTCGTGCGCGGGGAAGTGACAGGCGGCCGGATGCCGGGCCGGTCCTTCGAGGAGTGGGAGTTGCGTCTCGCAGCGGGAGCGCGCCCCGGCGGGGACGCCGACGAGCTGGGGGCAGCGGGGCGCGAACGCGCATCCGACGGCCGGGGTGAGCAGGGACGGCGGGCTGCCGGGAATCGCCCGCAGCGGCGCTTCGTCGCTGTCGTCGAGGCGGGGCAGGGAGTCGAGAAGGCCGCGGGTGTAGGGGTGGGCCGGTGTCGCGAACAGGGTGTCCGCGTCGGCCTGTTCGACGGCCCGGCCGCCGTACATCACCAGGACCTCGTGGGCGACCCGGGCCACCACGCCGAGATCGTGCGTGATCAGGACGACCGCGAGGCCCCGGTCCTGTTGCAGTCGGGCGATCAACTCCAGGATCTGCGCCTGGACCGTGACGTCGAGGGCGGTGGTCGGCTCGTCGGCGATGAGCAGCTCCGGCTCGCAGACAAGCGCCATGGCGATCATCACGCGCTGCCGCATGCCGCCGGAGAACTGGTGCGGGTACTCGCCCGCGCGGCGGCGCGGCTCGGGGATGCCGACCTCGGCCAGGGCGTCAACGGCCCGCTCCCGTGCGGTCTTTCGCCTACTGCCGAAGTGCACCCGGTGGTGTTCGGCGATCTGCTCGCCCACCGTGTAGAAGGGGTGCAGGCTGGCGAGCGGGTCCTGGAAGACCATGGCCATCCGCCGGCCGCGCAGCCGGTTCAGCTCGCGCTCGGATCGGCCGACCAGCTCCTGGCCGTCGAGTGCGACCGAGCCGGTGACTTCAGCGCTGGTGTGCAGGCCCATCACCGCCATGGACGTGACGGACTTGCCCGATCCCGACTCGCCGACGATGCCGAGGGTCTCGCCTCGCCGCACTTCGAAACCGAGGCTGTCCACGGCCCGTACCACACCGCGCGGGGTGCGGAAGGTGACCGTCAAGTCCCGTACGGAGAGCACGGGTTGGTCCGGCGCGGAGGGCACGGCCCGGGGAGCGCTCATCAGTACCTCACTCGCGGATCGACGACGGCGTACAGCAGATCGACCGCCAGGTTGGCGACGACGATGAAGGTGGCGGCGAGCAGGGTGACGCCGAGGATGACCGGCTGGTCGCCGCTGGACAGCGCACCGTAGAAGAGCCGCCCGATGCCGGGAAGCCCGAAGATGGACTCGGTGATCACCGCGCCCGCGAGCAGCCCGCCCAGGTCCATCCCGAAGAGGGTGAGGATGGGCGTCATCCCGGCCCTCAGGCCGTGCTTGACCACCACCTTGCGACGCGGAAGACCCTTGGCGCGGGCGGTGCGGATGTACGGCTCGGCCATCGTCTCGATCATCGAACTGCGGCTCTGGCGCGCGTACATGGCCGCGTAGAGGATGGCCAGGGCCAGCCAGGGGAGCAGCAGGTTCGAGGCCCAGTGGAGCGGGTCGGAGGTCAGCTCCACGTACTTCGGGTAGGGCAGGAGCCCGGCCGTGCGGATCAGCCCGTAGATGAGCATCATCGAGGTGAAGTAGACGGGCAGGGACGCGGCGGCGACCGCGCCGACCATCAGGGTTCGGTCGGTGAGGCTGTCCTTGTGCAGGGCGGCGGTGACGCCCGCGGTCAGGCCGAGGACCAGCCACAGCACCGCGGCGCCGAGGGCGAGCGATGCGGAGACCGGAAGCCGGTCCATCAGCAGGTCCCACACACCTTCGCTGTTCTCGTACGAGTAGCCCAGGCACGGGAAGTCGCAGTGCAGCGCGTACTGGCCGGTGCCCATGGTGCGGCCCGTGAAGATGCCGGTGACGAAGTCCGCGAACTGCCGCCACAGCGGCTGGTCCAGGCCCATGTGCTCGCGGATCGCCGCCAGGCGTTCGGTGCTGCACGACTTGCCGCAGGCGGCGGCCGCCGGGTCGGACGGCAGAACGTAGAAGATGGTGAAGGTGACGGCGGCGACGGCGATCAGCACACCGATCACCGCGAGCAGCCTTCGCGCGACGTAGACGGTCATGTGCGGCTCCCCCTCGGGTCGAGCACGTCCCGCAGCGCGTCGCCGAGCAGCGTGAAGGCGAGCACGGTGAGGAAGAGACAGACGCTGGGGATGACGAAGTACATGGGGTCGGTGTCGTAGAAGGCGACGCTCTCGGCGATCATCTGGCCCCAGGAGGGGGTGGGCGGGCGGACGCCCACGCCCAGGTAGCTCAGGGCCGCCTCGGTGGCGATCATGCCGGGGATGATGAGGGTGGTGTACGCGATGACCGGCCCGGCGACGCCGGGGAGGATGTCACGGGTGAGGATGCGCCAGGAGCCGGAACCGCCGACGCGGGCGGCGTCGACGTACTCGCGGTGCTTGAGCGAGAGCGTCTGACCGCGCACCACACGGGCGATGCCGGGCCAGCCGAAGACCCCGATGACGGTGATCATCAGCACGATCCGGTTCACGTCCCTGGCCACGGACATCATCGCGATCATGAAGATGAGGGAGGGGAAGGACATCGTCAGGTCCATCAGGCGGGAGAGCACCGTGTCGGTGCGCCCGCCGAAGTAACCGGCGGCGATCCCGGCCGCCGTGCCGGCGACCACGACGATGGCGGTGGCCGTCACGGCGATGAGCAGGGACACCTGGCCGCCGTGCACGACCCGGGCGAACAGGTCGCGCCCTGTGACGGGTTCGACGCCGAGCCAGTGCTCGGCGGAGATGCCGCCGAGCGAGCCGATCGGCTGCCCGCCGAGATAGGGGTCGACGGCGTCCTTGTCGAACTCCTCGGGGGACCAGCCGCCCAGCTTGCTGAGCAGTGGTGCGGCCACCGCCATGATCGCGAAGAGCGCGATCACGACGAGGGAGACGCGCACGGAGACGCGGCGGCCGAGCTCCCGGCGGGCGAGCCGCCAGGGGCCGCTGCCCGCCGCAGCGGCCTCGGCCGCCGGTGCGGATGCGGCGGATGTGGAGGTGGTGGTCATGGTGGCGGCGCTCCTCAACCCTTGCTCTTGGCCGGGTTCTTGAGGCCGACCGAGGCGTAGTCGAGCTGACCGCCGAAGGAGGTCTGCCCGTACGCGCCCGCGATGTTGGTCCCCACCACCAGCGGCCAGCGCCGGACCAGGACGGGCACGGCCGGCGCCTTGGCGAGGATCTCGCCGTCCAGCTTCCGCCAGGCCGCGCCGGCCTTCCCGGCGTCGGTCATCGCGGCGATCTCGTCCATCCGCTGCATGGTCGCCTTGTCGCGGAACAAGGAGTGGTTGCCGGAGTTCCCCTTCTCCTTGATGAAGCGGCCGTCGAAGACGAAGGGCAGGAACGTGGAGCCGGACGGGTAGTCGGGGCACCAGCCGGTGTAGACGAGGTCGGTGCGGTTCTTGGTGTCGCCGATGGTGGCGTAGAACGCGGACGGGTCGACCGTCTCGATGGTGACCTTGATGCCGGCCTTCGCGAGCGACTGCTGGATCGCCTCCGCCCGCCCCTTGTCGCCGTTGGAGACCGTCATCTTGGTACTGAAGCCGCCCGGCTTCCCGGCCTCCTTGAGCAGCTGCTTCGCCTTGTCCACCTTGCCGGTGACGGGGATCTTCAGTGTGTCGGGCTGCTTGCCGTTGAAGAGGGCGGCGGGCATGTAGGCGGTGGAAGTGTCATTGAAGGCGGGGCCGCCGGAGGAGGTGGTCACGACTTCCTTGTCGAGGGCGTACTGAACGGCCTGACGGACCTTCACGTCGTTGAACGGTGCCCGTCCGGTGTGCATCTGCACCATGTCGGTGCAGTTGGTCGACTCGGCGAGCAGCCGCTTGCGGACATCGGCCTTGGGCAGCACCTTCACCCCGCTCTCCGGCCGCAGCGCGTACCACGGGACGGTGGAGGCGTCCGCGCCCTGGCTGGCGATCATCCGGTCGTCGATCTGATTGGGCCGCAGCCCCATCACCATGACCAGCTTGTCCGGGTACGCCTTGCGTACCGAGTCCGTCTTGGGGTCCCAGTGGGGGTTGCGGACCAGGACGATCTTCTTGTTGCGCTGATACGTCTCGATCTTGTACGGGCCCGAGGAGAACGGACGGTTGTCGTACCGAGGCCCCTTGTCCTTCGCCTTCGGCACCGGGGCGAAGGTGGGCATCACCGTCACGTTGGGGAACTCGGCGAAGGGCCTGCGCAGTTCGAAGACGATCGTCCTGTCGTCCGGTGTCCTGATGGAGTCCAGGTGCTTGCCCTTGGCGGGGCCCTGGTAGCCCTTGGCGCCCTTGAGGTAGCGGGCCGCGTAGTCGGCGCCGCCCGGCAGGTCCGGGGAGAACGACCGCTCCACGTTGTACTTGACGTCCTGGGCGGTGACCGGCGTTCCGTCCTCGTACTTGACTCCCGGCTTGAGGTGGAAGGTCCAGGTCCGCGCGCCGTTGGAGGAGGTGCCGAGGTCGGTCGCGAGGTCGGGGACGAGCTCGCCGCCGGCGGTTCCGGGGGCCGCCTTGTAGGAGACCAGGGTGCGGTAGAGCAGCCGGGTCCCGAAGTTCATGTCGCTCATGACCCAGTTGCGGGCCGGGTCGAGGTGCGTGAAGTCCGTGTTCGACAGGACGGTGAGGGTTCCGCCCTTCTGCGGAGTCCCCCCGATCACCTTGCCGTTGTTGGCCGTTGCGAGGTTCTTGCCCCGGGCGCCGCCCGACTTCTCTCCGCCGGAGCAGCCGGCCGTTCCGAGGATGAGGGCCGCCGCCAGTGTGGCGGCGAGGGCGGTACAGGTGCGCTTGTCCATGAGTGGTCACTCCGGAGGAGTCGAGCAGCCAGAGCTGGAGAGCTGGCTGGAATGTGACCCGTAACATAGTAATGTGAAATTGCACTGACAAGGTGTAAGTGACTTCGTTACCCACCCGTTCCCAAGTGGGCCGCTGCGGTTGACCCTTCAACTGGGGGATCGATCGGGCTCATTGATCGCCACCCTTGGCAGAAGCAGTGCAATGTGAAATATTACTGACGTGCTGACAAGGAACACCGCAGACGTCATCGTCGTCGGGGCGGGCGTGATGGGCGCGGCCTGCGCCTATTACGCCGCCCGGTCCGGCCTCCGCGTCACCGTGCTCGACCGCGGCGCCGTGGCGGGCGGTACGACGGGGGCCGGCGAGGGCAACCTTCTGCTCTCCGACAAGGAGCCGGGTCCCGAGCTCGAACTGGCCCTGCTCTCCACCCGGTTGTGGGGGGGGGGGGGGGGGGGGGGGCCCCCCCCGCGGCTCGGGACAGGGCAAGGGGGCCGAGGGCGCGGGCGCGCCGCACCAGGGCGGGGGGGGC
>NZ_JBHYIG010000215.1:0-10540 GCF_042740015.1 Streptomyces sp. NPDC059037 | reverse complement strand
TCTTCTAACCGAACAGCAGCGGGGTCCCGCGCTCGAACTGGCCCTGCTCTCCACCCGTTTGGGGCGGGAGCTCCCCGACGCGAGCCCGCCGGAGATCGAGTACGAGTCCAAGGGCGGCCTCGTCGTCGCCTCCGACGAGGCGGGGATGGTCGCGCTGCGGGACTTCGCGGCCCGGCAGCGGAAGGCGGGCGTGACGGCGGACGAATTCGGGGCCGACCACCTGCACGACCTGGAGCCGCACCTCGCCGACGGCCTGGCGGGCGGCTTCCACTACCCCGAGGACGCGCAGGTGATGCCCGCGCTCGCCGCCGCGCATCTGCTGCGCGCGGGCGGCGACCGGGTCCGTCTGTGCCTGGGCGAGGAGGTCACCGGCCTGCTCACCGGGGCGTCCGGCGAGATCTGCGGGGTGCGGACGGCGGCCGGTGAGCACCACGCTCCGTACGTGGTCAACGCGGCCGGGACCTGGGGCGGCGAGGTCGCCCGCCTCGCGGGGGTGGAGCTTCCCGTACGGCCACGGCGGGGCTTCGTCCTCGTCACCGAGCCCCTGCCGCGCGTAGTGCGCCGCAAGGTGTACGCGGCCGACTACGTCGCCGATGTGGCCAGCGGCTCCGCCGCGCTGCAGAGTTCGGCGGTGGTGGAGGGCACCCCGGCCGGCCCTGTCCTGATCGGCGCCAGCCGGGAGCGCGTCGGTTTCGACCGCACGCTCTCGGTCGAGGTGCTGCGGCGCCTGGCGGCCCAGGCCACCGCGCTGTTCCCGGTCCTTTCCGGGGTGCGGGCGATGCGCACGTACGCCGGTTTCCGTCCGTATCTGCCGGACCACCTGCCCGCCATCGGCCCCGACCCGCGTGTCCCCGGCCTGCTGCACGCCTGCGGCCACGAGGGCGCGGGGATCGGGCTCGCTCCAGCCACCGGCCTTGCCGTCGCACGGTCCCTGACCGGCGGCGAACTGCCGCTCGACATCACCCCGTTCAGGCCGGAACGCTTCCCGTCGACCGCCTGAGTCCACCTGCCACGAGAGTCCACCTGCCACGAGAGTCCACCCGCCACGAGAGGAGAGGGGCCCATGGCCCGTACCCCTGCCGACCTGGTCGGCGCTCAGCCCGATCCGCCGTTCGCCATCACCTTCGACGGCCGGACCGTGACCGCCCTGCGCGGGCAGTCCGTCGCCGCCGCGCTGTGGGGGGCCGGAATCCTGGCCTGGCGCACCACGCGGAACGGCGGGCGACCGCGGGGCGCGTTCTGCGGGATCGGGCAGTGCTACGACTGCCTCGCCACCATCAATGGAGAGCCCAACCGGCGGGCCTGCCTCGTTCCGGCCCGACCGGGGGACGCCATCACCACTCAGGAAGGACACGGCCGTGCCGGACTCGGTGTCTGAATTCCAGGGGTCGCATGGGCTGTACGACCTCGCGGTGATCGGCGCGGGCTCCGCCGGTCTCGCCGGAGCCGTCGCTGCCGCTGAACTCGGCTTGTCCGTAGCCCTGTTGGACACCTCCACGCACACCGGGGGGCAGTTCTACCGGCATCCGACGCCCGCAGTGGGTGCCGTCCGTCCCGAGGCCCTGCACCACGACTGGTCCGCCTACACCGATCTGCGCCGACGGCTTGCGGAGAGCGAGGTGAGGCACCTTCCCGGACACCACGTGTGGAGCATGACGAGGGGCGAGGAAGACGGCGGCTTCTGGGCGGTGCACGCCGTCACCGGTGCCGACGGCGACGGCGAGCGTCCCGTACGCGTACAGGCCCGGGCGGTCCTCCTGGCGACTGGTGCGTACGAGCGTCAACTGCCCTTCCCCGGCTGGACATTGCCCGGCGTGGTGGGTGCCGGAGGGGCGCAGGCCATGCTCAAGTCCGGCCTGGTCCTTCCCGGGCGGAAGGTCGTCGTGGCGGGCAGCGGCCCCCTGCTGCTCGCGGTCGCCTCCTCGCTGGCCGCGGCGGGCGCGAGGGTGCCGGCCGTCGTCGAGGCGTCCGGATATCTGCGGTACGCCAGACATCCCCGGGCGCTCGTCGCCAATCCGCACAAGGCAGTTGAGGCCCTCACCCACGGCGCCGCGCTGCTGCGGCACCGGGTGCGGGTGCGCGTGCGCAGCGCGGTGACCGAGGTGCACGGCACCGACCGTGTGGAGGCCGTCACCGTCACCCGTCTCGACCGCGACTGGCGCCCCGTGCGGGGGACGGGGCGCCGGATCGAGTGCGACGCGCTGGCCGTCGGGCACGGCCTCGTCCCCCAGATCGAACTGGCGACAGCGCTCGGCTGCACCACCTGCTCCCTGCCCGACGGCACCAGGGCCCTGGCCCTGGACGACCTTCAGGGGACATCGGTGCCCGGCCTGTGGGCGGCGGGCGAGGCCGGGGGAGTAGGAGGGGTGCGACTGGCGTACACGGAAGGAGAGTTGGCGGGTATCGCGATCGCTGCCCAGGTCCTGGGCAGTCCCGTCCACGGCGGCCGGGTGCGGGAACTGAAGCGCCGCAGGGGGCGGATGCGCGCCTTCGCCGACGCGATGGCCACCGTTCACGCGCCCGGTTCCGGCTGGCCACGGTGGCTCAGGGACGACACCGAGGTGTGCCGTTGCGAGGAGGTCACCGCCGGCCGGATCCACGAAGCGGTCGAGGACCTCGGGGCACGGGACGCCCGCACCGTCAAACTGCTCACCCGTGCCGGTATGGGCTGGTGCCAGGGGAGGATGTGCGGTGCGGCGGTGGCGTGCCTGGCATCCCGCGGCGCGGCCGCCGAACCCCCGCTGGAGCGCCGCCCGTTCGCCACGCCTGTCCCGCTGGCGGCACTAGCGGCGCTCGACGCCCCTGCCGTGGACGAGCCACGGGACCGTTCCTAGCTTCCTAGCTCCCTGGCTTCCTGGGTCGCCTAGGTAGCTAGGTCACGCCCCCCACAACGTAAGTGAAATGTCACATTCTCACGAGAGGTCTCTCTGACATGACCACCAACACCTGGAACAGCACCCGCCCTTGGCGCGGCATCATGGTCGCCACCACGCTGCCCCTGCGCGACGACCTGTCCGTCGACCACGACGCGTACGCCGAGCACGTCCGCTGGCTGCTCGACAACGGCTGCGACGGTGTCGTGCCGAACGGCTCGCTCGGCGAGTACCAGACCCTCACCGACGAGGAACGGGCCCGTGTGGTGCGGACCGCCGTCGAGGCCGCGGGCGACGGGGCGCGGGTCATGCCCGGCGTCGCCGCCTACGGCAGTGGCGAGGCCCGGCGCTGGGCGGAACACGCGGGCGAGGCGGGCTGCGGCTCGGTGCTCCTGCTGCCGCCGAACGCCTACCGCGCCGACGAGGCGGCCGTACGCGCCCACTATGCCGAGGTCGCCCGCGTCGGGGTGCCGGTCGTCGCGTACAACAACCCCATCGACACCAAGGTCGACCTCACGCCGGACCTCCTTGCCCGGCTGCACCAGGACGGCAGCGTCGTGGCCGTGAAGGAGTTCACCGGTGACGTCCGCAGGGCGTACGAGCTCGCCGAACTCGCCCCGGAGCTCGACCTGTTGATCGGCGCCGACGACGTCCTGCTCGAACTCGCCGTCGCCGGTGCCGTCGGCTGGATCGCCGGCTACCCCAACGCGTTCCCCGCCAGCTGCGCGGAGCTGTACCACCGCGCCGTCTCCGGAGACCTGGCCACGGCCGTCCCGCTCTACAAGTCCCTGCACTCCCTGCTGCGCTGGGACTCCAAGACGGAGTTCGTCCAGTCCATCAAGCTGTCCATGGACATCGTCGGGCGGCGGGGCGGCCCCACGCGGCCGCCGCGCTTCCCGCTCACCGGGGAGGTCGAAGAGGGCGTGCGCGCCGCCACCGAGAAGGCCGTCGCGGCCGGGCACAAGTAGGGGAGGGGCGGACATGCGTACCCGCCACGTCTTCCACGCGGTCGACTCGCACACCGAGGGCATGCCCACGCGCGTGATCACCGGTGGCGTCGGGGTCATCCCCGGCGCCACCATGGCCGAGCGGCGGCTGCACTTCATCGAGCACATGGACGGCCTTCGGACGCTCCTGATGTACGAGCCGCGCGGCCACGCCGCCATGAGCGGCGCGATCCTCCAGCCACCCACCCGCCCCGACGCCGACTACGGAGTCCTCTACATCGAGGTCTCCGGACTGCTCCCGATGTGCGGGCACGGCACCATCGGGGTCGCCACCGTCCTGGTCGAGACGGGCATGGTGCCTGTCACGGAACCGGTCACCACGGTCCGGCTCGACACCCCGGCCGGACTCGTGACGGTCGAGGTCCAGGTGTCGGACGGCGCGGCCACGGCGGTCACGTTCACCAACGTACCGGCGTTCTGCGCCGCCCTGGACAGCAAGATCGAGGTGCCCGGGTACGGCACGGTCACCTACGACCTCGCGTTCGGCGGGAACTTCATCGCCTTCGTCGAACTCGACGCACTGGGGCTGCCGTTCGACCGCGAGCGCAAGGACGACCTGCGGGCCGCCGGGCTCGCCGTCATGGACGCGATCAACGCCTCGCCGCAGCGGCCCGTACACCCCGAGCGTCCTGAGATCGCCGGAGTCAAGCACGTCTACCTGGCCGCCCCCGGCTCCGACGCGCACCGCTCACGCCACGCCATGGTGGTCCACCCCGGCTGGTTCGACCGCTCCCCGTGCGGCACGGGCACCTCGGCCCGGATGGCACAGCTGCACGCCCGCGGCCAACTGCCCCTGAACCAGGACTTCGTCAACGAGTCCTTCATCGGCACCCGCTTCACCGGCCGTCTGACCGAGGAGGCGACCGTGGACTGCGGCGTGCCCGCCGTCGTGCCGACCGTCACCGGGCGGGCCTGGATCACCGGCACCGCCCAGTACTTCCTCGACCCGGACGACCCCTTCCCCGGAGGATTTCTCCTGTGACCGCCGTCGGACCCGTCATCACCTCATACAACCCGGCCGATCCGTCCGACGTACTTCTGCGGATCCCGGCGCCCGGCGCCTTCGAGACGGTCGACACCGTGGAGCGGGCCCGCGCCGCTCAGCCGGGCTGGCTGCTCGGCGGGGCCGCGGCCCGCTCGGCCGCTCTCGGCGCGGTCGCTGACGGCATCGACGCCGCACGCACCGAACTGGCCGCACTCGCCGTCCGCGAGGTGGGCAAACCGCTCACCGAAGCCCGCGCCGAAGTCGCGCGCACCGCCGCGATCTGGCGCTACTACGCCCAGGCCCCGTACGAACCCGTCGGTGCGGTCCA
This sequence comes from Streptomyces sp. NPDC059037, assembly GCF_042740015.1. Lineage (NCBI taxonomy): Bacteria > Bacillati > Actinomycetota > Actinomycetes > Kitasatosporales > Streptomycetaceae > Streptomyces > Streptomyces sp. NPDC059037. The sequence goes on along the minus strand of NZ_JBHYIG010000215.1, from coordinate 5,347 downwards.
CGAGACGGCCGCTGGGCCCGGACTGCTGTTGTCCCGCCGCCGCCCGCACGGCGTGGCCGGTCTGATCACGCCCTGGAACTTTCCCTTCGCCATTCCGAGCTGGAAGGCCGCCCCGGCGCTGGCGGCGGGCAACACGGTCGTCCTCAAGCCCGCACCCGAGGCCACGGCGTGTGCGCGGCGCCTGGCCGAGGTCGTCCAACAGGCCCTGCCCGCAGGGGTGTTCACCGTCCTGCCGGGCGGGGCGACGGAGGGCAACGCGCTCGTCTCCGCCGCCGACGTGGTCTCCTTCACCGGCTCGACCACCGTCGGCCAGGCCGTCGCCCGCGCCGCAACGGCCCGCGGCGTGCCGGTTCAGGCGGAGATGGGCGGACTGAACGCGGCGATCGTCCTCGCGGACGCCGACATCGAGCAGGCCGCGGCCCACATCGCCGCCTCCATCGCCGGGTACGCGGGCCAGAAGTGCACCGCCACCAGCCGCGTCATCGCGGTCGGCGCGGCCCTTGAGCCGCTGCGCGAAGCACTCGCCGAAGCGCTGCGGGCCGTGTCGGTGGGCGACCCGACCGACGCGGCGACCGTGTGCGGGCCGCTCATCAACGAGCACGCCCGAGGCCAGGTGGGCGACGCCGGGCACGGCCTGTGCGTGCTGGCCGGCGGCACCGTGCCCGACGAGCCAGGTTGGTACGCGGCCCCGACCCTGGTCGAGAAGGTCCCGGCGGGCCACCGGCTGCTGCGCGAAGAGGTCTTCGGGCCCATCGCGGCCCTGCTGCCCGCCGACGACCTGGCCCACGCGGTGCGGATCACCAACTTCGTGCCGTACGGCCTGGTCACCTCTGTCCACACCGCCGACCTGAACACGGCACTGAGCGGCCTCGATCGGCTCGACACCGGAATGATCCGGGTCAACGCCCCGTCCACCGGCGTCGACTTCCACTTGCCGTTCGGCGGAGCCAAGGCGTCCAGCCACGGGCCGCGCGAACAGGGCCGGGCCGCGCTGGAGTTCTACACCTCGAGCCGGACCTACACCCTGTCGTCAGCAGGGGCAACGTGACATTGTATGGTAGTGGTCTGTACCAGATCGAAGGGACCACCACCGCATGGGGCACCTGAAGCACCACGACCTCAACGCCACCCGGGAGCGGCTGCGTGACCAGGTGGCCCACGCCCTGCGGGCCGCTCTGATCTCCGGTGAGCTGCGTCCGGGCCAGGTGTACTCGGCGCCCACGCTCGCCGAGGACTTCGGCATCTCGGCGACGCCCGTACGCGAGGCGATGCTCGACCTGGCCCGCGAGGGCCTGGTCGAGCCCGTCCGCAACAAGGGATTCCGGGTCACCGAGGTCAATGAGCGTGACCTCGACCAGTACACGGAGATCCGCGCCTTGATCGAGGTCCCCATGATCGGCCGGATCACCCGCAGTGCCGCGCGCGAGGACCTGGAGGCGCTGCGCCCGGTCGCCGAGGAAATCGTCCGGGCGGCGCGGGGCCACGACCTCATCGGTTACCTGGACGCCGACCGGCAGTTCCACCTCTCGCTCCTCGCCCTCTCGGGCAACGACCGCCTGGTCGAGACGGTCGGCGACCTGCGCAAGCGCTCGCGTCTGTACGGGCTCTCCACCCTGGACGAGCGCGGCGAGCTGATCCCCTCGGCCGAGGAGCACCTGGAGCTCCTCGACCTGATGCTCGCGGGCCAGGCGAAGGCGGCGGAGAAGTGCATGTCCAAGCACCTGGGCCATGTTCGCTCCCTGTGGGCCAGCAGCAGTTCCTCCTCGCCCGAGGCCAACTCGGCGGCGGGGCGCACCCGGAAGCGTTCCGCCTGAGGCCCTGAGGCCCTGAGGTCCTGAGGTCCTGAGGTCCTGAGGCCCTGAAGCCCTGAAGCGGGACGGAACCCCCATCACGTGGTGCTATGCCCAGGTGGGGGCTCCCCGGAAGGGGGTGGCTCAGCCACGCTGGCGCGCATGCAATGTCACACACCATTCCATGCCTCGCTGTGAAAGGGACCGATGAACCCGGCGTACGCCACCACCGACCACTGCTTCACCGTCCCACTGGACCACTCGGTCCCGCAGGGCCCGACCATCGAGGTGTTCGCGCGCGAGGTCGTCGACCCGGCCCGCAGTGGTGAACAACTGCCCTGGCTGCTCTATCTGCAGGGCGGTCCCGGCGGCAAGGCCCCACGTCCTTCGGCCGGTTCACCGGGCTGGCTGCCCCAGGCGCTCAAGACGCACCGGGTGCTGCTCCTCGACCAGCGCGGCACCGGCCGCTCCACGCCGGTCACCGCGCGCACGGCCGCCCGGTTCCCCTCCGCCGCCCAACTGGCCGCGCATCTGGCCCACTTCCGCGCCGACGCGATCGTGGCCGACGCGGAACTGATACGCCGTCAACTGTGCGCAGGGGAACCCTGGGAGACGCTCGGCCAGAGCTACGGCGGCTTCATCACGCTGACCTACCTCTCGCACGCCCCGGAGGGCCTGCGGGCCTGCTACGTCACCGGCGGCCTGCCCGGTCTCGCCGCGACCGCCGACGACGTGTACGCGCGTACCTACCCGCGGGTGCGGGAGCGGGTCCACGACTTCTACGCCCGCTACCCGAACGACGCCCCACGGCTCCGCAAGATCGCCGATCGCCTCGCGGTCGACGACATCCGCCTGCCCGGCGGGGACCGCCTGACGATCGGCCGTCTGCGCGCCCTCGGCCTCGCGCTCGGCATGGGCGACGGGTTCGAACGGATCCACTGGCTGCTCGACGAATCCCTGGACGCGGACGGCGATTTGACGGACACCTTCCTCCATCAGGTCGAGGCCTTGACCGGCTTCACCGACAGCCCGCTGTTCGCCGTCATGCAGGAGACGCTGTACGGGCAAGGGGCTGCCCCCAGCGCCTGGGCGGCGTCCCGCGCGCTCGCCGGCTTCCCCGAGTTCGCCGAGGACGCGGACCCGCTCCTCCTCACCGGCGAAATGATCTACCCCTGGATGTTCCGGGAGATCAGAGGCCTGCGCCCCTTCGCGGACGCGGCGGACCTCCTGGCCCGCCGCGGCGACTGGCCCTCGCTCTACGACCCGCACCGCCTGGCCGCCAACCAGGTCCCCCTGGCCGCGGCGGTCTACCACGACGACATGTACGTCGACGCCGGCCTCTCCCTGCGCACGGCACGCGAAGTCGGCGCCACTCGAGTCTGGGTCACCAATGAGTGGGAGCACGACGGCGTCACCGCCTCGGGCGGCCGCGTCCTCGCGCGCCTGATGGACCTGGCCGCGGGCCGCGCGTAAGCCGACGGTTCTGCCATGCGGACGGCTCCTTCAGCTCCGTCCGGGAGTCTCAAGTTCCCCGACGGGATCACTAACTGACGACTCATCAGTTTCTTCCGTTGCTTGCAACCCTCTTCTCACTGCCATGTGAACTGTGAAATTGTACGGGCACATTTTCGGCGGGCCTGACGGCTCCGGGGGTGCTCAACTTCCGTTGCCGTCAAGGTCCGTACCCCCCACTGCCGTGCCCCGCGCACGGCTGCCGACTGGCCTGGAGGCCATCGCTATGCGCAGACCCCCCACCAGGAAACTCGCACAACTGCTGATACCTACCGTGGCTGTTGCCGGCCTGGGGCTCGCCATGCTCGCCCCCAACGGCGCGGCGGCCCCGGCCGACGGCGGGGCACCCAAGCCCGCACCGAGGTCGGCCCCGGCCCCACAGCCCGCCTCCGCCACCGTGCTCGCCGCCGACCTCGCACCCGGGCACGCAGCCGACCCCGCGCGATCGGCCACGAAGGCCTCGAACGCCGCGCAACGCCCTCCGCTCCCCGCGGCCCAGAATGCCGCGGAACGCAAGAAGGCCCGCTCTGCGGCGAAGGCCGCCGCGGACTGCAACGTCGGCGACTTCACCTCGAAGACCGGCGCTGCCCTGGTCGAGCAGATCAAGAAGTCGGAAACAACCTGCATCAACACACTGTTCAGCGTGACCGGTGAGGACTCCAAGGCCCTCTTCCGCGAGGAACAGATGGTCACGGTGGCGAACGCACTTAAGGACGTCGCGACCAACTACCCGGGGGACAACAGCACTTCCGCAGCCCAGGTGGTGCTGTACCTGCGTGCCGGCTACTACATCCAGTACAACCAGCCGGAGAACGTCGGCGAATACGGCCCGACGCTGAAGAGCGCCATTCAGGGCGCCCTGGATGCCTTCTTCGGCTCGTCCCACGCCTTTGACGTCACCGAGGCCAACGGCGAGACCCTCTCCGAGGCGGTCATCCTGATCGACAGCTCCGGAGAGAACATCCGCTTCCTCAACGTGGTCAAGCGCCTGCAGAAGGACTACGACGCGTCGTACGACGAGTTCTACGGAATGGTCGCGGCGGTCAACAACACCTACACCGTGCTCTTCCGCGGCCACCAGCTGCCGGAGTTCGCGGAAGCAGTGAAGGCCGACCCGGGCGTCCTCACCGGACTGCGCGACTTCGCCGTCGCCCACGACGATCTCCTCGGCACCGACAAGTCCTACCTGGCCAGCAATGCCGGACGCGAACTCGGCCGCTTCCTGCAGCACGCCGACCTCAAGGACACCGTCAAGCCGTTGGCCAAGGAGCTGCTCGGCCGCAGCGAGATCACTGGACGCACCGCCCCGCTCTGGGTCGGCATCGCCGAGATGACGGACGAGTTCGACAAGGCGAACTGCGCCGAGTACGACACCTGTGACCTGCAGGACCGTGTGCGCGATGCCGTGCTGACGACCAAGCACGAATGCGGTCCGAGTGCAAAGATCCTCGCGCAGGAGCTGACCGCGGCCGAACTCTCGGCCACATGCGACAGCATCCTCAAGCAGGACCCGGTGTTCCACGGCATCGTCAAGGACAACGGCCCGGTCAAGGACGACAACAACACCAACATCGAGATCGTCGCCTTCAACTCCAGCACCGACTACAAGACCTACGCCGGTGTCGTCTTCGGCATCGACACCAACAACGGCGGCATGTACTTGGAGGGCGACCCGGCCGCCGAGGGCAACCAGCCGCGTTTCATCGCCTACGAGCAGCCGGCGCAGGACGGCGCCTTCCAGATCTGGAACCTCAATCACGAGTACACCCACTACCTCGACGGCCGCTTCGACATGTACGGCGACTTCGCAGCCGGGCAGACCACCCCGACGGTGATGTGGATCGAGGGTTTCGCCGAGTACGTCTCCTACTCGTACCGCGGTATCACCTACGACAGGGCGATCGAGGAGGCGGGCAAGAACACCTACAAGCTCAGCGAGCTCTTCGGGACCACCTATGACAACGCCGACACCACCCGTATCTACCAGTGGGGCTATCTGGGCGTCCGCTACATGCTCCAGTCGCACCCCGAGGACGTTGCCACCC